>DASUUD010000079.1:0-4994 GCA_036374255.1 Solirubrobacterales bacterium
GGATCAACTGCCTCAACAGCCCTTGGGCGCTCGACGACATCGTCGAGATCGTCGGTGCCGTCGGGAGCAAGCTCGACGTGGTCATGCTGCCCAAGGTCGAGGGCGCCTGGGACATCCACTACGTCGACCGCCTGCTCGCCCAGCTCGAGGCGAAGGCCGGGCTGAAGCAGCCGATCCTCGTCCACGCGATCCTCGAGACGGCGCTCGGCGTCGTCAACGTCGAGGAGATCGCCACCGCCAGCCCCCGCATGCAAGGGATGAGCTTCGGGCCGGCGGACCTGGCCGCCTCGCGGCGGATGAAGACGACCAGGGTCGGCGGCGGCCATCCGGGCTACCGCTCGATGGAGGACCCGGCCGACCCGGAGAATCCCGAGGCCGACCGGGTCACCGCCCAGCAGGACCCGTGGCACTATTCGATCGCCCGCATGGTCGACGCCTGCGCCTCGACCGGGATCCTGCCCTTCTACGGGCCGTTCGGCGACATCAAGGACACGGCCGGCTGCGAAACCCAGTTCCGCGCCGCCTTCCTGCTCGGCTGCGTCGGCGCCTGGTCGCTGCACCCGGCGCAGATCGACATCGCCAAGAAGGTCTTCAGCCCGCCGCCGGACGAGGTCAAGTTCGCCAAGAAGGTGCTGGAGGCGATCCCCGACGGCCGCGGCGTCCACATGATCGACGGCAAGATGCAGGACGACGCCACCTGGAAGCAGTGCAAGGTGATGGTCGAGCTGGCCGAGCTGCTCGCCGCCAAGGATCCGGAGCTGGCCGAGTCCTACGAGATGTAGGCCGGTCGGCTGAGCCGGGCCGGTTCTCGACAACCTCTCCGTAACTTCCCGCCCCTCTGATCCTTAGTAGAGGTGTTTGAACTTTTAGTAGAGGTGAGCGTTATCCCGGTTGTGGGTATCCATCAGTAGCACTGACTGTGAGAGTTCGCCCGATCTGGCCGAATTGCGCTTGCAGACGGACGACCAACGTGCAGACTTAATTGCCTAATCGAAATGACCCAAAGCAATGATCATGGCTCGCTAACGTTCGTCCAGGCGGCTGCCGATACGGCGAGGGAAGCCCTTCCGACTCCCCCCGAGCCCATCAGCCCCATCCACAGAGATCCGCCTCGACGTTTATCCCACTCCCCGATGCATTCACCTTCCTCTGACCTTCCCATCGACCGCCCCCTGAAACAGTCGGGCACGGTCCGCGAAACGATCGTCCAGGACCGCCCGATGCTCGGGCGGCTTCCGCAGACCAAGCGTGGGTTGGGCCGCTGGCTCGCGCCCGCGATCGACCTCGCGGTCTCCTCCATCGCCCTGGTCACGATCGTCGCCCTCAACGGCCTTTCGATTCTCCCGGCGTTCCCCGTCGCGCCACTGCTTCTGGTGGCGGCGAGCGGCGCCCTCGGAATCTACGCCGGCTACGCCGTGAAGGAGCCGCTCTTCACCGAGAGCGGCGTCGCCTGGCCGGTCAAGCGGATCCTCGTCGCGGCCCTCTTTGCCTGGTCCGCCGGCCTGCTGACGCCGCTCGGGGGGCTCTCCCAGCTGGCGCTCTGGGGGTCGTTCGTCGTGGTCGACGCCCTGGCGCAGGCGACCAGTAACCCGCTCCGGCGCCGGCTCGACCGGGTCGAGCGCTGGGTCCTGGTCGGAGACGAGGCGACCGCCGAGCGGTTGCGCGCCTACTCCCCGCTCCAGGACTACGCGCGGGTCGTCTGCACGCTGCCGCCGTCCGAGGACCGGCCGGAGGAGGCGACGCGCATCTCGGCGCTGGAGATCGTCGATCGCTATCAGGCCGACCGCGTGGTGATCGCCAGCACGCACGCCGACGACGAGCGCCTCCTCAGCCTCGTCCGCGCCTTCAAGTCGATCGGCGTCCCGGTCAGCCTCCTGCCGCGGCCGCTGAACCTGTTCGAGGCGCCCTCGGTCACGCCCAGCCAGGTCGGCGGCGTCCCGCTCATCAACATCCACGCACTGGCGACGCGGGACTCGGTTCCCTACCAGGGCCCCGACCGGCGCCGCAACCGCCGCACCAAGGTCAGCGTAGTCGTCCCCGCGATCAACGAGGAGTCCAACATCGGCCAGGTGCTCGAGCGCCTTCCCCGGGACCTCCACGAGGTGATCCTCGTCGACGGCAACTCGAAGGACGCAACGATCGAGGTGGCGAGGCACGCCTACCCGTCGATCCGCGTGCTGAGCCAGAGCGGCCGTGGAAAGGGAGACGCCCTGCGCACCGGCTTCGCCGCGGTGACAGGCAACCTGATCGTGATGTTGGATGCCGACGGATCCGCCGACCCGGCCGAGATTCCGCGTTTCGTCGACGCGCTCGAGGCGGGGGCCGACTTCGCCAAGGGCTCGCGCTTCCTCAACGGCGGCGGCAGCGACGACATCACCGAGATGCGCAGGCTCGGCAACGCGATTCTGAGCGGCACCGCCAACACCCTGCACGGCACCCACTTCACCGACCTCTGTTACGGCTACAACGCCTTCTGGGCTCGCTGCCTGCCCTTCATCTCCCTCGATGTCCCGGGCTTCGAGGTCGAGACGCTGATCAACCTGCGCATCGCCGGCGCCGGGATGAGGATCACCGAGGTCCCGAGCTACGAGCTGAACCGGATCTCCGGGGAGAGCAACCTGAAGACCTTCCGTGACGGCTTCCGCGTCCTCGGCACCATCATCAGAGAGGCGCGGCGGCGGCGTTCGCTGCACCACGAGTGGCGCTCGACGTCCAAGCAGTCGGCCGGCAGGGCCGAGACCTCCACCTCCACCTCCACTTCCGCCGCGGCCTGACGGGCAGAAAAGCCCCATGGCGCCTTCGCCCGATCGGTCAGCGGCCGACACAGATACCGTTGGCTTCATGCAGGTGACACCGGCGCGGCTGGGCCATCTCCCTCCGATCGCGCTTTCCTCCGCTCTCGGCCTGCTGGCCATCTCCGCGGCAAACGCGATGTCCCGTGCCACGGTCTCCTCGCCGGAGCTGATCTACTGGGGGGGGCTGCTGCTGATCGGCCTGCCGATCTTCTATCGCCTTACCGGCAGGGACGCCGGCCCCGGTGAGCGGCTGGCGCTCGTCTGCCTGCTCGGGCTTTCGCTCTACGCGGTCAAGGTGATCCGCGACGCGCCCCTCTTCCTGTTCTCCGACGAGCTCGTCCACGCCTTCAACGCGGAGCGGATCGTCGATCGCGAGGAGCTCTTCAGCGGCAACCCGATTCTGGAGGTGACCCCCTTCTACCCCGGGCTGGAGGGTGCCACCTCGGCGCTGATGACGCTGACCGGGCTGTCGAGCTACACGTCCGGGATCATCGTCGTCGGCGCCGCGCGGCTCACGCTGGTCGCCGCGATGTTCTTGCTGTTCGCCCGGATCAGCGGCTCGGCCCGAACTGCCGGGATCGGGGTGGCGGTCTACGCCGGCAGCTTCAACTTTCTCTACTGGGGGGCGCAGTTCTCCTACGCGTCGCTCTCGCTCCCCCTGCTGCTCGTCCTGATGATGACGCTGGCCGAGCGAGAAGCCGACGCCCGTCGCTGGGCGGCCGAGTGGGCTGTGCCGTTGATGCTGGGAATCGCGGCGATCGTCGTCACCCACCACCTCACCTCCTATGCCATGGTCGGGGTGCTCGCCGCGCTCGCGCTGAGCTACTGGATCGTCCACCTCACCTGGGCGTGGGCGAACCCGTGGCGATACGCGGTCCTCGCAGCGGTCCTGGCGGCCGCCTGGCTGCTGCTTGTCGCCGATAGGACGCTCGACTACATCGGGCCGGTCCTCAGCGACGCCTTCGGAGCGGTATTCGAGACGGCCGCCGGAGAGGCTCCCGCCCGCGAGCTGTTCCGAGACAGCGAGTCCGAAGCGATCTCGACTCCGCCGCTGGCGCGGGCCGTGGCATACCTCGCCATCGCCCTGCTTGCCGCGGCCCTTCCGCTCGGGCTTCTGCGGCTGTGGCGCGACTACCGGTTTCAGCCCTTCTCGATCGTCCTCGGCGCCGGGGCGCTGCTCTTCTTCGGGACGCTGATCCTCCGCCTCGTCCCGGCGGCCTGGGAGACGGGAAACCGCGCCAGCGAATTCCTCTTCATCGGCCTCGCCTTCACCGTCGCCTGCGCCGGGGTCGAGGCGTGGCGCCCGCGGGGCAACCGCGCGCTCGGCCGGGCGGCCGTCGCCGCGGGCCTCGGCGTGATCCTGGTCGGCGGCGCGATCGCCGGCTGGCCCTGGGGCCAGCAGCTCTCCCCCCCGTTGAAGGCCCGGGCCGACGGAAGGACGATCGTCTCGCCCCCGCTCGCGGTCGCCGAATGGGCGAGTGACAATCTCCCCCCGAACAGCCGCTTCGCGGCCTCGATCGCCGACGCGCGCCTGTTGATGACGCCCGGCGGCCGCACCGCGCTCGCCGGGACCAGCCCCGCGATTGAGGACATCCTCATGGCTTCGAGGTTCAGCGGCTGGGAGCTGCCGCTGCTGGAGCGGCGAAACGTTCGCTACGTGGTCGCGGACCGACGCGAAGTCGCCCACGACGCGGTGCGCGGCTATTTCTTCACGAACTCCAACCGGCCCGAGTTCGAACGCCTTTTGGACAAGGAGCTGATCGCCAAGTTCGGCAAGGTCCCCGGCGTTGAACGGATCTACGCGAACGGTGACATCGCCATCTACGACCTCGAGGGGACGCGATGAGGGGCCACCGCGATCTCCAGCTGGCCGTGATCGCCGCCGCGGCGAGCGCACTCGTCGCCCTCCTGGTGCCGATAGAGGAGCTGCGCCTGATCGGCGCGCTGCCGCTCACACTCGCCCTCCCCGGCTACGCGATCGTGGCCGTCACCTTCGCTCGGCGGCCGCTCGGGCAGGCGCATGTGCTCCTGCTCAGCCTCGCGCTGAGCCTGATCACGCTGGCGCTCGGCGGCCTCGTCCTCAACTACAGCCCCGGCGGGATCCGCTCGGTGAGCTGGGCGGTCCTTCTGTTCGTGATCGTGCTCGCAGCGAGTCGGGGAGCAGCCATACGCCGACCCCCGGTCGAGCCAGGCCGCGCC
>DASUUD010000080.1:0-2501 GCA_036374255.1 Solirubrobacterales bacterium
CAGCCGCCGTCGACCTCCGCCTACTCCCCCGAATCGGAAGCATGAACGCGATCCTCAGAGGCATTCCGCTCGTCGCCTGCCTCCTCGCCTGCGAAGCGGCCGGCGACCCCGCCGGCGACGCGGTCATCGCCATGAGGGACGGATCGCCCCCCGCCCCCTCCACCGAGGTCGCGGCGGCAGGCGTTGCGGACTGCCGCCTCGAGGGGCAGCCCGCTGCCCTTCCCGCGGAGGTGAACGAGACCAGCGGGCTCGCCCGCAGCCGGCGCGATCCGGGTCTCTTCTGGACCCACAACGACGCCGGCGGCGCACCGGTGCTCTACGCGATCGACGCGGGCGGCGCGCTGCGAGGCGCCGTCACCGTCCGCGGCGCCTCGCAGCTCGATTGGGAGGACATCGGCGCGGGGCGCTGCGAATCGGGCGACTGCCTCTTCGTGGGGGATATCGGTGACAACCAGGGGGAGCGGGAGTCGATCACCATCTACCGGATTCCGGAACCGGCCGCCACCGCGGCGAGGTCGGAGGCGGCGGTGGCGCTCGAGGCGCGCTATCCGGGCGGGCCGCGGGACGCCGAAGCGCTCTTCGTCCTCCCCTCCGGCGAACTGTTCCTCGTCACCAAGGGGGAGCGCAGCGCCGTCGAGGTGTATCGGTTCCGCGCGCCGCAGGCCCCGGACGCGGTGGGCACCCTCGAGCTGGTCCGCGAGCTCTCGCCGGAGCCGGGGCGTCGCGCCGACCGGGTGACGGGGGCCAGTGCCTCCCCCGACGGACGCTGGGTCGCGATCCGCACGTACAGCACCCTTCACCTCTTCCCCGCCGGACCGCTCGTGTCGGGCAGCCCGGTGACCGCCGATCGTGTCGACCTCACCCCCTTCGGCGAGGCGCAGGGCGAGGCGGTCGTCCTCGCCGACGATGGGGCGGTCTGGCTTACGAGCGAGGCCGAGGGCGACGGCCGACCCACCTGGTTGCGTCTGCGCTGCGCCCTGCCTCGGCCCCGATAACCGCTCTCCCTCCGCGCGGGGCCACCCCCGGGCCGAATTTTGCGACGCGCCGCGGGACCGCGGGGCAACGTCGGCCGAGCGCTCGCCCCGCCTCCTCCGCATCCCGGGAGCGCGCATGATCGAGGATCTCTGGTACAAGAACGCCGTCTTCTACAGCCTCGACCTCGAGAGTTTCATGGACGCCGACGGCGACGGCGTCGGTGACTTCGAGGGGCTCATAAGGCGCCTCGACTACCTGCAGTGGCTCGGCGTCGATACCATCTGGCTCGCACCCTTCCAGCGCTCGCCGAACCGCGACAACGGCTACGACATCTCCGACTACTACTCGGTCGATCCGCGGCATGGCTCCGCGGGCGACTTCGTGGAGTTCATGCACCAGGCGCATGGTCGGGGGATGCGGGTCATCATCGACCTCGTCATCAACCACAGTTCCAATCGCCACGAGTGGTTCGAGCAGGCTCGCAGCTCGCCCGATTCGCCCCGACGAGACTGGTACATCTGGTCGAAGAAGCGGCCGCCCGACTGGAACCAGGGGATGGTCTTCCCCGGCGTGCAGAAGGCTACCTGGACGTACGACAAGAAGGCGAAGGCCTACTACTTCCACCGCTTCTACAACTTCCAGCCGGACCTCAACATGGACAATCCCGCCGTGCGCACCGAGGCGCGGCGGGTGCTCGGGTACTGGCTGGAGCTGGGCGTGGCGGGGTTCCGCGTGGACGCGGTGCCCTTCGTGATCGAGTCGAAGGTGCCGGGAGAGAAGGCGGGCAAGCTGAACTGGGACTACCTGTCCGAGTTCCGAAGCTTCCTGCAGTGGCGTGTCGGCAACGCCGTGCTGCTCGGCGAGGCGAACGTGCTCCCCGAGGAGACGCAGCGGTACTTCGAGGGGAACGGGACGGGGGGGATCCACATGATGTTCAACTTCTGGGTAAACCAGCATCTCTTCTACGCGCTCGCCTCCGGCGATGCGGCGCCGCTGCGGAAGGCGCTCGATGCGACCCGGGACATCCCTCATATGGCGCAGTGGGCGCAGTTCCTCCGCAACCACGACGAGCTCGACCTCGGGCGCCTCACGGAGGAGCAGCGCGCCACCGTGTTCTCCCGGTTCGGCCCCGATCCCGAGATGCAGCTGTACGACCGGGGCATCCGCCGTCGCCTGGCGTCGATGCTCGGCGATCGGCCGCACCTCGAGCTCGCGTACAGCCTCATGTTCGCGCTGCCGGGCACGCCGGTCATGCGGTACGGCGACGAGATCGGGATGGGAGACGACCTGTCGCTGAACGAGCGTGATGCGGTGCGCACCCCGATGCAGTGGTCGGCCGAGCGGAATGCGGGCTTCTCGCGGGCGGAGCGGACCTACCTGCCGGTCATCTCCGGCGGCGTGTGGGGGTACGAACGGGTCAACGTCGAGGCGCAGCGTCGCGATCCCGACTCGCTGCTCAACTGGACCCACCGGATGATAGGTCTCCGGAAGCAGTGCCCCGAGATCGGCTGGGGTACGTGCGAGGT
>DASUUD010000081.1:0-2146 GCA_036374255.1 Solirubrobacterales bacterium
ATGTTCAGGAGCCGGCCCTCTCCTTCGCGGGAGCCTGTCGCCCGGAGTGTTCGAAGCGCCTCCTCGGCAATCTCCTTCGACTCGCCGTAGTGGCCGGTCGGCATGAGGATGCTCGCCAGTCCACCGAGGACTCGGGCCCGCTCGATTGACGGTGGCTCAGCCGGGACTGCAGTGACCGCGGCATGGTGCTCGGCGATCGCGGCCTGGCTCTCGCCGGTGACCCAGAGGTAGTACGCGCGCCGGGACCGGATGAGACCTTCGCGGAATCGGTCCGGCACCTGCTCGAGGCGGGAGAGCGCCTCGCCTGTCAACTCGAGTGCCCGCTGGCTCGCGCCCGCACGGTTGGCCGTCTCGGCCGCCATGGCGAACAGCGCTACGAGATCCATCCCGAGCACGCCCTCCGGATCGGGAATCCTATCGACGAGCGAGAGCGCCCGCTCCACGTGGCGGAGTGCGTCAGCATGAGCGTAGATCGCCGTGGCCGAGCGCGCGGCCTCGACGGAAGCCGTGAAGGCCTCGCGAGGCCGGTCGGCCACGAGCCAATGGTGGGCGAGTTCGGCAGCGGCGACGGGCTCGCCGGCCCGACCCGGGGCGGCGAAATACTCGGCCACGGCTTCGTGGAGGCGGATACGTTCGCCGGGCAGGAGGTCGGCGTGGGTCACCTCCGACAGCAGAGCGTGGCGGAACCGGAAGGTGCCCGTCCTATCGTCGGCCTCCAGAACCCGGTGGGCGACGGCCTCTCGAGTTGCTTCGATCAGGACGTCGTGGCCGAGTCCGGTCACGGTCGCGAGCAGTCGATCGTCCGTCCGCGTACCGGCCACGGATGCGACACCAAGGACCCGCTGCGCCTCCGGTCCGAGCGCCGCGACACGGGCAATCAGGATGTCCCGCAGGGATCGCGGGACGAAGTCCGTGGGCGATCGCTCGCTCATACCGGTGTCGCCAGCGAGCAACTCTTCCGCGAAGAAGGGATTGCCCTGGGCACGCGCATGGATTCGCTCGACGAGCCCGCGGGCCGGCTGCCGTCCGAGGATTCCGGTCAGTTGACGGCGCTGCTCCTCGAAGTCAAGCGGGCGGAGCTCGATCCGCCGGACATTCGGCAGGCGGGAAAGTTCGGCGAGGCGGAGGAGCAGGGGATGACCCCGGACGAGGTCGTCAGTCCGGTACGTCCCAACGATGAGGACGCGATCCACCCGGAGATTCCTGGCGAGAAACGCGAGGAGGTCGCGGGTCGCCGGGTCGCCCCAATGGAGATCCTCGAGCCCGATCACGAGCGGCCGCGCGGCGCTGAGGCGCGCGATCAGGGCAAGGGTCAGCTCGAACAGGCGTCCCTGCCCGGCCGCCGAGGATCCTGCGGCAGAGGCCATGGCGGAGGACGCGACAGCCGAGTTCGAGTCGCCGGCCTCGATCGCGAAGTACGACGCGAAGTCGGGGACCAGCGAGACAAGTGCAGGGCCGATCTCGCCCATCATCGCCGCGAGCTCGGGTGGCGCCAGCTCGGTTCGGAGCTGCCGGAGGGCTGCGAGGAACGGCCCGTACGGCAGTCCGTCGCCGCCGAGATCGATGCAGCCCCCGATCAGGACGCGAGCGTCGGACCGTCGGGCGTGCTCGGCGAACTCGGCGATGAGACGTGATTTCCCGAGCCCGGCATCGCCTCCGATCAGGACGAAGGACGACTCTCCGCCGGCCGACCTGCCGAGCGCGGCCTCCAGCACGGCGAGCTCGGACGCTCGTCCAACGAGGTCCGGGCTCGACAGGGTGCCCGCCATGCTCGCGATGATAGGCTCGCGAGGCGCGGGCGCAAGGTGGGCGCAGCGTTTGAGGGATCCTCAGTCCGTGGCGACGAGGCGGACCATCAGGCGGAAGGCGCTGTTCGCCCCGACGCACGTCTGGAGCGTCATGCTCGGGCGCGACTGGGCTGCCCAGGCCCAGGAGGCCGAGGTCGTCGGTCGGGTGGTCTTCCACCAGCTGACCGCGTACGTCCGGACGCGCCCCGTCGAGTCCGCGTAGTAGACCTTCAGCCCCTTGCGGAGCCGGCCGGAGACGAATGCGTCGTGGAGCGGCTTGAAGACGCTATGGGCATGGCCCATGAGGTACACGTTGTTGCGGCCGGCACAGCCCCAGCGGTAGACGTAGTCGTCGGGCG
>DASUUD010000082.1:0-2671 GCA_036374255.1 Solirubrobacterales bacterium
TCGCGGGCGTGAACCGGCGATGAAAGTGTGCGGTTACGCCGGTGGCGAGGCGGCCGACTCGGCGTCCTCGACGGCGTCGACGGGCTCCTCGGCCGCCCGCGCCGGCTCCGGGGCCGGTTCGGCCGGGGTGGCCCCGCCGAGCGTCTCCTCGGGCTCGAACCGGTACCCGACCCCGAAGTGGGTGTGGATGTACTCCCACCCGGCGGACAGCTTCTCGAGCTTGCGGCGCAGCTTGCGCACGAACACGTCCACGGAGCGGTCGCCGTGGGCCATCGCGTATCCCCACACCCGCTGGTAGATCTCCTCGCGCTCGATCACCTTGCCCTCCGCCTCGGCGAGGACCTGGAGCAGCTCGAACTCGCGACGGGTGAGGCCGGCGCTCTGGCCGCTGACGAACGCCTGGAACTGGTCGGGGCGGATCTCGAGCTCCCCGGCGACCAGCGGTCCGACATCGGTGTTCGCGCGACCCCGGCGCCGCCGGCGGACCACGGCCTCGATCCGCGCCATCACCTCTTCGGGATGAGTGGGCTTGTTGATCCAGTCGTCGGCGCCGAGCCGCAATCCGCGAACCCGTTGGGCGACCGTGGAGCCGGTGGTGCAGACGACGACACCGAGGTCGGGGAGCACGCCGCATACGCGGTCGAGAAAGCTCCACCCCTCGGGACCGAGCACGGAGATGTCGACGAGCAGGGCGTTGAGCTTCATCGCCACCAGCTCGTCGGTTGGAACGCCGCTCGACAGCACGCGGCACTCCCAGCCGGCGGCGTCGAGCCGCTTCGCCAGCACCCTGACGAAGCCGCTGTCGGTGTCGATCACCGCCAGCCGCATCGTCCCAGGTTGCGCGCTCATCGGGTGCACCCCGCCAAACCCGATCGCACGATGACCGCATCGATGGCCATCTCGGTGGCGATGTTACAGCCGCGCCTGGCGTGGAAAGCCGCTGTTCACAGGTAATTCACAACCGAAAGCCTGCAAACAGCGGCAATCCTGTAAGCGTTCAGTCGCTCCGCATCGCGTAGCTGCGGGGGAGGCTGGTTGACATAAGCAGGTCCTCCGCCGAGCGCGACGAACTCCTTGCGCATGGAGCGCTCCGAGGCCGAGGCGATCTACGACTCGGGGCGCAAGGCCTGCGTCGAGGTCCTGCTCGCCCTGGCGAGGCAGGTGGAGCGCCTCGAGGGTCGGGTCGAGCGCCTCGAGGAGGAGCTTCGCGAGCTGCGCCGCAACTCCGACAACTCCTCGCTGCCGCCCTCGGCCGATCCCGGGAAAGGCAAGCGTCGGCGCAAGGCGAAGCGCTCCGGCCGACGCGCCGGCGGGCAGCCCGGTCACCCGGGTTCGGGCCGCGGGCTGGTCCCGATCGAGCATGTCGATGAGGTCCAAGAGCACGTGCCCGAGCGCTGCGCGGGTTGCGGACGCTCGCTCGCCGGCGTGCCGGCGCGAGGGCCTGTCCGCCGCCACCAGATCGCGGAGCTGCCCGAGATCGCGGTCAAGGTGACCGAGCACCGCCTCGCCCGTCGGCGTTGTCCCGGCTGCGGCGGGCTTGCCCAGGCAGAGCTTCCCGCCGAGGTCCCACGGGGCCGCTTCGGGCCCCGGCTTGAGGCCGCCGTCGCCACGCTCACCGCCGGGTTTCGGCTCTCCCGCCGCCAGGTGGCCGACCTCTGCTCGGAGCTCTTTGGCGTGGAGATCTCGACCGGCACGGTCGACGCGATCTGCCAGCGGGCCGGCGCCGCCCTGGCCGAGCCTCAGGAGCGGCTTTCGAATGCGGTTCGCGAGGCGCCCGCGCTGTGCGTCGACGAGACCGGCTGGAAGCAGGCCGGCGAGAAGCGGGCGCTTTGGGGCGCCTTCACCGACGAGGCGGCCGTGCTTCGGATCGCCGCATCCCGCCACCGCGAGGAGGCCGGGGCGCTGCTCGCCGAAAGCGAGGCGATCGTCTCCTCCGATCGCTGGTGGGCCTATGACCACCTCGACCCCACCCGGCGCCAGATCTGCTGGTCGCACCTTCTGCGCGACTTTCGCTTTCACGCCGAGGGGCTCACCCACCAGAAGGAGTTCGGCGAGGCTTGCCTTCGAATCGCCGAGGCCGTGTTCTCGGCCTGGCGTGGCTTTCAGCAGGATCGCGATCGCCGCCGGTTGCGTCGGCAGGTGAAGCCGCTCGAGCGCGAGTTGCACGGGCTCTTGGAGCAAGCCGCCCGCAAGTCGGCCAAGACCCGCTTCCACCGCGGCCTGGCGCGCAACCTGCTCAAAGTCTGGCCGGCGCTGTGGACCTTCGTCGAGCAAGCCGGCGTCGAGCCGACGAACAACCGCGCCGAGCGCGGCCTGCGCCACGCGGTCATCTACCGCAAGCTCTCCCAGGGCAGCCGCTCAGCGCAGGGCGGCCTCACGACCGAGCGGCTGCTCTCGGCGGCGATCAGCAGCCGGCTTCAGGGCCGCTCTCTGTTTGCCTACCTCGCCGAGGTCGCCCAGGCCTCGATCCGCGGCCAGCCCGCGCCCGCGCTCGTCTGACGGGGACTGAACGCTTACCGTTTTTGCGCTCCACTCACCTCAATCCCTCGGCGAGGTTCACCGCCGAGCTCTGCCATGTGGTTGCCCGTGAGCTCAAGGCGGCGGGTTGGAAGCTTCGGGAGATCACGACGGATAACGGCTCCGAGTTCCGCTCGAAGGACTTCGCGACGGC
>DASUUD010000083.1:0-5935 GCA_036374255.1 Solirubrobacterales bacterium
CTACGGTGACGGGGTCGGGGTGATGTGCCGCAACCACCGCGGCTTCATCGAGACGACGCTCGCCTGCGCCAAGATCGGCGCCAGCGCGCTCTATCTCAACACGATGTTCGCGGGTCCCCAGCTCGTCGAGGTGATGCAGCGGGAGGGGCCGAAGGTGCTGGTCTACGACGAGGAGTTCACCGAGCTGCTCGGCGGCGTCGACGGCGGGGTGGAGCGGATCGTCGCCTGGGCCGACGGCGAGCCCGAGGAGCCGACCGTCGACTCGCTGATCGCCGCCAACGACGACTCGGACCTGAGGCCGCCCCCGGACAAACCGCGCTTCATCATCCTCACCTCGGGAACCACCGGCACCCCGAAGGGGGCGCAGCGCTCGAACCCCGAGGGCCTGCTGGCGCTGGCGGCTCTGATCGACAAGATCCCCTTCCGCAGCCGCGAGAAGATGATGATCGCCGCCCCGCTCTTCCACTCCTGGGGCTTCACCCACTTCGCGGTCGGCCTGCCCACCACGGCTACGCTCGTCCTGCGCCGCCGCTTCGATCCCGAGGACACGCTGCGCGCAGTGCAGGAGACCGGCGCCCAGGTGCTGGTCGCGGTGCCGGTGATGATCCAGCGCATCCTCCAGCTGCCGAAGGAGACCTTGGATTCCTACGATCTTTCCGCGCTGCGGATCACCTCGCTCTCGGGCTCGGCGCTGCCCGGCGAGCTGGCGATCGAGTGGATGGACCGCTTCGGCGACAACGCCTACAACCTCTACGGCTCCACGGAGGTCGCCTACGCGACGATCGCCACGCCCGAGGACCTGCGCTCCGCACCGGGCACGGCGGGCAAGCCCCCCTACGGCACTGTGGTGAAGATCTTCGACGAGGACGCGCGCGAGGTCCCGCAGGGCGAGGTGGGTCGGATCTTCGTCGGCAGCGAGATGGCCTTCGAGGGCTACACCGGGGGTGGCGGAAAGGAGACGATCGACGGCCTGCTGAGCAGCGGCGACGTCGGGCACTTCGACGCCGACGGCCATCTCTTCATTGATGGCCGCGACGACGAGATGATCGTCTCGGGCGGTGAGAACGTCTTCCCGCGTGAGGTCGAGGACCTGCTGGCCGACCACGAGGCGGTGGTCGAGGTGGCGGTGATCGGGGTCGAGGACGAGCAGTTCGGGCAGCGGCTGAAGGCCTTCGTCGTCAGCGCCTCCGAGGAGATGAGTGAGGAGGACCTGAAGTCGTATGTCAAGGCCAACCTCGCCTCCTACAAGACGCCGCGGGAGGTCGAGTTCCTCGACGAGCTGCCGCGCAACGCCACCGGCAAGATCCTCAAGCGCGAGCTGCACGAGCGCCACGCCGAGAAGTCGGCCTAGAGGCCAGAACCTCTTCGCAAATTGCGGGGTTTTCGGCCGGGTACGGGGTAGCGAGGGCTCCGAGCGGCGTAATAGATTGCTTCGTTATGGGCGAACCTGCGGTGAGGCTGGATGCGGTCGAGGAGGCGACCGGCGAGATCCGTGGGATCGCCCAGCAGGCGCTGGAGTGGGTCCGGATCAGCGAGCAGAGGGTCGCTGAGGCCGAGAAAGACCTCGCCGAGGCAGAGGCCAGGTCGGAGGAACTCCGCGCCGAGCTTACGGAGCGCGCGAAGGCGGCGGTCCGCAAGCTGGGAGAACAGGGAAGGGAACGGATCGCCGCCGAGCGCGAGAAGCGCCGCGCGGCCGAGGCGCGTGCGGCAAGCGCCGGGGCCGGGCGCGATCGTGCCGAGAAGGCGTTTGAGCAAGCCCAGCAGCGGGCCGCCGCCGAGCGCAAGTCCTTGGTCGAGGAACTGGCGGCGCTCAGGACGGATGCCGAGAGGGCGGTCGAGGAGGCCGTGAAGCGCACCGAAGCCGCCGCCTCCGAGCGGATGCGCGAGGTGCTGGAGAAGGCGCAGCAGGAGGCCGACCGGCGGGTCGCCGCCGCCGAGCAGCGCGCCGCGGAAGCGGAGGCCCGCGCCGAGGAGTCGCACCGGGTCGCGGTGCGGCTCGAGTCCGAGATCGAGGAACGGGTCATGCGCGGCACCGAGGAGGTCCGCCGCGAGGCCGAGGAGCGGGTCCAGAGTCTGGTCGAAAAGGTCGAAGGTGAGGCTGAAGAGAAGGCCCGGTCTCGCGCGGAGCAGCAGCTGGAGGCGGAGTCCGAGCGGATCCGCGCCCAGGCGAAGCAGCGGGAAGAGCGGGTGCGGGAGGCGGCCGAGGAGGAGATCAAGGCGAGCGCCAAGAAAGCCCGCCGCGAGGTGCTGGCGGCGGCCGAGGAGACGGCCCCGGCCTGGTCGCGGAGCGAGCCCTCCCCCTCGGGAACCGTCTACCGGACCTTCTAGCCCGGGTCCTGTCGCCCGGGGGCGGAATGCTTCGGCAGCCGCTCGGGTAGGACGAGGCGCATGGAGGCCTCCACGGCTCAGGCCGAGTCCTCTTCACCCGGCGAATCGCTGAGAGCGCTGGCAAGCGACCGACCCACGGCGGCCGCCTTCGCGGTGATCGCAATCATGGTCGTGGTGCTGATCGCGGCTGAGGGGCTGCACGACGTGGCCCAAGCCTCCCTCAACGGTCTCACGCTCGGCGTGATCTACGCGCTGGGCGCCGTCGGCCTCACGCTCGTCTACGGGATCCTCCGGCTGGTCAACTTCGCCCACGGCGACTTCCTCACCTTCGGCGCCTACATGGCCTACCTGGTCAACGTCACCTGGGGGATGCCGCTGCTGGCGGCGATCTTCTTCGCGATGGCGACCACCGCCCTGCTCGGCCTCTTCTTCGAGCGGGTCATGTGGCGTCCCATGCGCGGCAAAGGGGCCGGCTTCCTGCAGCTGCTGCTGATGGCGATCGGCCTCGCCTTCATCATCCGCTCCACGGTGCAGTGGTTCTGGGGGACCCAGATCCGCACGCTCGACGTGAACGTGACCGACAGCGTCAGCTTCCTCAACCTGCGCATCGGGGAGACCGAGCTGCTCGTCGTCGTGGTCGGGATCGCCGTGCTGCTCACGGTCGGGCTTGTCGTCCGCTTCAGCCTGCTCGGCAAGCGAATGCGCGCCCTCTCCGACAACCTCGACCTGGCCGAGACCGCCGGCATCGACACCAGGCGGGTGATCCT
The DNA here is from genome assembly GCA_036374255.1 of Solirubrobacterales bacterium. Taxonomy (GTDB): domain Bacteria; phylum Actinomycetota; class Thermoleophilia; order Solirubrobacterales; family 70-9; genus VRUE01. The sequence goes on from DASUUD010000083.1 coordinate 3,096, forward strand.
CTACACCTGGCTCTTCTCCGGAGCGCTCGCCGGCCTCGCCGGGGTGCTCTCGGGCGCGCTCACCAACCTGCGGCCGGAGCTCGGCTTCGAGCTGCTGCTGCCGATCTTTGCCGCGGTGATCCTGGGCGGGATCGGCAACCCCTTCGGCGCCCTCACCGGCGGCCTCGTGCTCGGCGTGGTGATCGAGTGGTCGACGCTCGTGATCGAGCCGCGCTGGAAGGTGACGATCGGGTTCGTCGCCCTGATCATCGCCCTCGTGATCCGCCCGCAGGGCATCTTCGGCCGCGCCAAGGAGGTGTGACCGTGCCGCCGTTCGCATTCACGCTGGAGGCCTTCACCGACCTGGGGTTCTGGAGCGGCGTGCTGGTGGTCGCCGGCATCGCCGCCGTCGTGACCCTCGGCCTCCAGCTCAACGTCGGCTTCACGGGGATCGTCAACTTCGGCCAGGCCGGCTTCATGGCGGTGGGCGCCTATTCGATGGCGATCCTGGTGCTCGAGGCGGGGTTCTCCTTCTGGCTGGCGATGCCGCTCGCAGTGCTGATCACGATGGCCTTCGGGGTGCTGATCGGCCTACCCGCCCTTCGCCTCCGTGCCGACTACTTCGCGATCGCCACCCTCGCCACCGCCGAGGTGGTGCGGCTCGCCGCCCAGAACGCCCGCGGCCTGACCGGCGGCACCAAAGGGCTCTACTGCAACTTCGAGGCGGGCGGCCAGGTCTGCTTCGACGATGCCTGGCGCTCGGTCTCGGATTCGATCCTCGGCTTCGTCGAAAACTTCTGGTCCGACCCGGTGGCGCTGCTGCCGCTGCTTGTGGTCGTCTGGGCGACGGTTGCGATCGGAACCGTCGCTCTCAACTACGTGCAGCGGACGCCCTGGGGGAGGGTGCTGCGTGCTGTCCGCGAGGACGAGGACGCAGCCCGCGCGCTCGGCAAGAACACCCTCCTCTACAAGCTCCAGTCGCTGGCGATCTCGGCGATGCTCGGCGCCCTCGCAGGCTTCTTCCTCGCCCTCTTCCTTGCGACGATCCACCCCCACGACTACGAGCCCATCGTCACCTTCTTCGCCTTCGGGGTGCTGGTGCTCGGCGGGCTGGCGAGCTACAGCGGCGTGGCGGTCGGCGCGGTGATCCTCTGGACGCTGCTGGAAGGGACGCGGTTCGTCGAGCTGCCGATCAGCGAGGAGAAGTCGGCGGCGCTGCGCTTTGCCATCGTCGGCCTGGTGCTGATCCTGCTGATGGCGTTCCGGCCGCAGGGGATGTTCGGCAAGCGGGAGGAGATGGTCCTTGGCGACTGAGGCGCAGAGCGGGCGGGCGCTGCTCGAGGTCGAGGGCGTGGTGAAGCGCTTCGGTGGCATCCACGCCGTCGACGGCGCCGACTTCAAGATCGCCGAGAGCTCGATCACGGCGCTGATCGGGCCCAACGGGGCCGGCAAGACGACCCTATTCAACGTCGTCACCGGCTTTCAGCGGGGTGACCGCGGCTCGGTCCGCTTCGGCGGCGAGGAGGTCCTCCGCCTGCCCGCCTACGCGATCGCCCGCCGCGGCTTGGTGCGGACCTTCCAGATCACCAAGGCGCTGGCGGCGATGCCGGTGATCGACAACATGATGCTCGCCGCCCCCGACCAGCCGGGCGAGCGGTTCCGCAACCTGATCTTCCGAATGGGCGCGTCCCGGGCGCGCGAGCGCGAGGTGCACGAGCAGGCGCTCGAGCTGCTCGACGTCTTCGGGCTCACCGACCTCGCCGACGACTACGCCGGCACCCTCTCGGGCGGTCAGCGCAAGCTGCTGGAGCTGGCGCGGGCGCTGATGGCGCGGCCGCGGCTGCTGCTCCTGGATGAGCCGATGGCGGGCATCAACCCCACCCTGGGGAAACGGCTGCTCGACCACATGCAGCGGTTGCGCCGCGAGCAGGGGATGACCTTCCTCTTCATCGAGCACGACATGGAGGTGGTGATGAACCACTCCGACCGGGTGATCGTGATGGCAGAGGGCCGCGTGATCGCCGAGGGCGAGCCGCACCGGGTGCGCGCCGACCCGGCCGTGATCGATGCCTACCTGGGGATGCCGGCGTGAACGGGAGCAGGCCCATCCTAGAAGCCGACGGCCTGGTGGCCGGCTACGTGCCGGAGGTCGACATCCTCAACGGCGTCTCGCTCGACGTTCACGAGGGCGAAATCGTCACCGTGATCGGCCCCAACGGGGCGGGCAAGTCAACCCTGATCAAGACCATCTTCGGGCTGCTACGGCCGCGGCGGGGGCGCGTCAGCCTGCGGGGCGAGTATCTCGGCGGTCTGGAGCCGCACACGATCACCCGGCGCGGGATGAGCTACGTGCCGCAGCTCGACAACGTCTTCCCCAGCCTCAGCGTGGATGAGAACCTGGAGATGGGCTCACTGGAGCGCGCGCGCACAAAGCAGCGGATCGCCGACATGTACGAGCTCTTTCCGCGGCTGGGGGAGCGGCGCAACCAGGTCGCGGGGACGATGAGCGGCGGCGAGCGGCAGATGCTGGCGATGGGGCGGGCGCTCATGCCTGACCCGCAGGTGCTGTTGCTCGACGAGCCCTCCGCCGGCCTCGCGCCGGCCTTCGTCGAGGCGGTCTTCGAGAAGGTGCGGGAGATCAACGAGGCCGGCGTCACCGTGGTGATGGTCGAGCAGAACGCCCGCCGGGCGCTCGGCATGTCGGACCATGGCTACGTCCTCGACCTGGGCCGCAACCGCTTTCAGGGCAGCGGCCAAGAGCTGCTCGAAGACCCCAAGGTCGCCGATCTCTACCTGGGCGGGACGGCGCGGATCGACCGCGCCGCGTGAGCCGTGCCCGCCCCTTCAGCGGTGGGGGGGGG
>DASUUD010000084.1:0-2414 GCA_036374255.1 Solirubrobacterales bacterium
ATCGGCTGCGGGGCGGCCCGGGCAGGCGCGACTTCTGCAACGGCGGCCCCGGCCGCGACATCCGCGCTCGCGGGGGCTGCGAGCGCCGGAAACGGATTCCTTAGACCAGCACGCCGGCGAGCAGCTCCCGCCCCCAGGACGTGCCGGTCTTTAGATACCCATAGTGGCCTCCAAGGGCCGGCACGTGGGCGAGCAGCGCCGCTCTCCCAGGACGTGTCGGCTCAGGAGTCCTTGGCCGGCCGGGGCTCGTCGCCGGCCTCGGGCTGCGGATCCTCGGGCTCGGGGGCGCGGTCCTCGGCGTTCCGCTTGGCGCCGACCCCGACCTTCTCGGGCTCGGGCTTCTCCTCGTCCTTCTTCTTGACAGGCTTGGTCGGAGCGACGATCCGCAGCGACAGCGGCCGGTCCTCGTCGTCGCCGGAGCCGTCGCGCTCGACCAGCACGGTCGAGCCGGGTGCCATCTCGCCCTGGCGCAGCACTTCGTCGGCGAGCGGGTCCTCGATGTATCGCTGGATCGCGCGGCGCAGCGGCCGGGCGCCCATCGAGGGGTCCCAACCTTTCTCGACCAGCAGGTCTTTGGCCTCCTCGGAGAGGTCGAGCTGCAGCTCGTGCTCGGCGACCTGGACGCGGACCCGGTTGATCATCAGGTCGATGATCTCCTTCACCTCGTCCTTGGACAGCTTGTGGAAGACGATCACCTCGTCGATCCGGTTGAGGAACTCCGGCCGGAAGACCTTTTTCAGGTCGCCCATGATCCGGTTTTTCATGTCGTCGTACGACATGCCGGTCTCGTCGGCGACGGTGAACCCGATCGAGGTGTTCTTGGCGATCTCCGAGGCGCCGATGTTCGAGGTCATGATCACGATCGCGTTGCGGAAGTCGACCGTGCGGCCCTGGGCGTCGGTCAGCCTGCCGTCCTCGAGGATCTGCAGCAGGATGTTGAAGACGTCGGGGTGGGCCTTCTCGATCTCGTCGAGCAGCAGCACGCTGTAGGGCTTGCGCCGCACCGCCTCGGTCAGCTGGCCGCCCTCGTCGTAGCCGATGTAGCCGGGGGGCGAGCCGACCAGGCGGCTGACCGCGTGCTTCTCCATGTACTCGGACATGTCGATCCGGACCATCGCCTCCTCGTCGCCGAAGAGGAACTCGGCGAGGGTGCGGCCGAGCTCGGTCTTGCCGACCCCGGAGGGACCAAGGACGATGAATGAGCCGGCCGGCCGTTTCGGGTCCTTGATCCCGGCGCGCGAGCGGCGGATCGCCTTGGAGACGGCGGTGATCGCCACCTCCTGGCCGATCACCCGCTTGTGGAGTTCCTCCTCCATGCGGATCAGCTTCTTGGTCTCGGCCTCGGTCAGTTTGAAGACGGGGATCCCGGTCCACATCGAGACGATGTCGGCGATCTCCTCCTCGCCGACATCGGGCCGGTCGCCCTCCTCGCCCTCCGCCCACTCGTCTTCGAGCTGGCGCTTGCGGGTGCTCAGCTGGCGCTCGGTGTCGCGCAGGTTCGCCGCTTTCTCGAACTCCTGCGCTTCGATCGCGGCCTCCTTATCGCGCCGCGTCTTTTCGATTTCCTCCTCGAGGTCGCGGTAGACGGGCGGCGCGCTCATCGACTTGATCCGCATCCGCGAGGCGGCCTCGTCGATCAGGTCGATCGCCTTGTCGGGCAGGAAGCGGTCTGAGATGTAGCGGTCGGCCAGCTCGGCGGCGGCGCCCAGCGCGTCGTCGGTGATGTTGACGCGGTGATGCTGCTCGTAGCGCTCGCGCAGCCCCTCGAGGATCTTGACCGTGTCCTCGACCGAGGGCTGGTCGACTTTGATCTGGGCGAAGCGGCGCTCCAGCGCCGAGTCGCGCTCCAGGTATTTGCGGTACTCGTCGAGCGTGGTCGCGCCGATCGTCTGCAGCTCGCCGCGGGCCAACGCCGGCTTGAGGATCGAGGCAGCGTCGATCGCCCCCTCGGCGGCGCCCGCCCCGACCAGGTTGTGGAGCTCGTCGATGAAGAGGATGATGTCGCCGCGCTGGGTGATCTCCTTCATCACCTTCTTGAGGCGCTCCTCGAACTCGCCGCGGTACTTGGAGCCGGCGACCAGGGCGGCCAGGTCGAGCGTGTAGATCTGCTTGTTCTTGAGCAGCTCCGGCACCTCGCCTTTGTTGATGCGCGCGGCGAGGCCCTCGACCACGGCGGTCTTGCCCACACCGGGCTCGCCGAGCAGCACCGGGTTGTTCTTGGTGCGGCGGGAGAGGATCTGCATGATCCGCTCGATCTCGGTTTCGCGGCCGATCACCGGGTCCAGCTTGCCCTCCTCGGCGAGCTTCGTCAGGTTGCGGCCGAACTGGTCGAGCAGTTTCGAGGACTTTTTCCCCTCGCCCTGTCCGCCGGCACCGGCGCCGGCGCCCTGGCGGCGTCCGCCGGGGCCGGAGAG
>DASUUD010000085.1:0-19778 GCA_036374255.1 Solirubrobacterales bacterium
GTCGGTGTCGATGAGGACGATCCCGAGGTGCCGCAGGCGTCCGACGCAGGTCTCCGAGCAGACCGTCGGCAGGCCCGCCTCGATCCGCGGGTAGCAGAGGGTGCACTTCTCCGCCTTGCCGGTGCGATGGTTGAAATAGACCTTCTTGTAGGGGCAGCCGGAGACGCAGAAGCGCCAGCCGCGGCACTTCGCCTGGTCGACGAGGACGATCCCGTCCTCCTCGCGCTTGTACATCGCCCCCGAGGGGCAGGAGGCGACGCAGGAGGGATTGAGGCAGTGCTCGCAGATCCGCGGCAGGTAGAACATGAAGGCCTGCTCGTAGGTCGCCTTGACCTGCTCCTGTATCCCGTCCGTCAGCGGGTCCTGGTGGATCCGCTCGGGGGCTCCGGCGAGGTTGTCGTCCCAGTTCGGGCCCCACTCGATCGCCTCCAGCGGCTCGCCGGTGATCTGGGAGCGGGCGCGCGCCACGGGGTCGTGCTCGGAGAGGGGCGCGGTGATCAGCTTCTCGTAGTCGTAGGTCCAGGGCTCGTAGTAGTCGTCGATCTGCGGCAGGTCGGGGTTGGAGAAGATCGAGAGCAGCTTCCTGATCCTCCCGCCCCCCTTCAGCCGCAGCCGCCCCTTGCGGTCCAGCTCCCAGCCGCCGCGCCAGCGCTCCTGGTCCTCCCAGCGCTTCGGGTAGCCGACCCCCGGCTTGGTCTCCACGTCGTTGAACCACATGTACTCGGCGCCGGGACGGTTCGTCCAGACCTGCTTGCAGGTGACCGAGCAGGTGTGGCAGCCGATGCACTTGTCGAGGTTCATCACCATCCCGACCTGCGCGCGGACGGTCACTCGAACCTCACCTCCGCACTGCGCTTGCGCAGCAGCGTCACTTCGTCGCGCTGCGATCCGGTCGGGCCGTAGTAGTTGAAGCCGAAGCTGAACTGGGCGTAGCCGCCGATGAAGTGGGACGGCTTCATCACGATCCGGGTCAGCGAGTTGTCGGTCCCGCCGCGCTTGCCTTCCAGCTCGGTGAGCGGGACGTTGAGGTGGCGGTCCTTGGCGTGGTACATCATGCAGGTCCCCTCGGGGATGCGGTGCGAGACGGCCGCCCGGCAGGCGATCACGCCGTTCGAGTTGTGCGCCTCGACCCAGTCGTTGTCGGCGATCTCCAGCGCCTTGGCGTCCTCGCGGCTGATCCAGAGCATGCCGCCGCCGCGGAACAGGGTCAGCATGTGGAGGTTGTCCTGGTACTCGGAGTGGATCGACCACTTCGAGTGCGGGGTCAGGTAGCGCAGGGTCAGCTCCCGCGGCCCGGAGCCGTTCGATTCGGCGGCCTCGCCGAAGATCGCCCGGTGGCGGATCGGCGGGCGGTAGACCGGCAGGCCCTCGCCCAGCTCCAGCATCCACTCGTGGTCGAGGTAGAGGTGCATGCGCCCCGAGAGCGTGTGCCAGGGCTTCTCGCGCTCGACGTTCATCGTGAACGGCGCGTAGCGGCGGCCGTGCGCCTCGATACCCGACCACTCGGGCGAGGTGATCACGGTTCGCGGCTGCACCCGCGCGTCGGCCAGCTCGATGCGCTCGTCGGCGCGGCTCCCGGCGAGGTCGGCCAGCTCCACCCCGGTGGTGCGCTCCATCGAGCGGAAGCCCTCGACGGCGAGCCGGCCGTTGGTGGTGCCCGAGAGGGCGAGGATCGCCTCGCAGGCATGCTCGACGCGGTCGAGGCGGGGCCGTCCGTCGGCGACGCCGCCGCGGACGGTGCCGTTCTTGGCGGCCAGCTCGGCCACCTCCTCGTCGGCGACCCATTTGACCCCCTTCACCGCCGTCCCCAGCTCCTCCACCAGCGGCCCCAGCGCCCGCCAGCGCTCGGCCACGCGGGGGTAGTCGCGCTCCACCACAACCAGTTTCGGCATCGTGCGCCCGGGCACCGGCTCGCACTCGCCGGCGCGCCAGTCGCGCACCTCGCCCAGCGGCTGGGCGATCTCGTCGGCCGTGTCGTGCGTGAGCGGTGCGGCGACGATGTCCCGCCTGCTGCCCAGGTGCTTCTCGGCCAGCTCGGAGAAGCGCTCGGTGACGCGCGCGAAGGCGTCCCAGTCGGTCTTCGTCTCCCAGGGCGGCGGCACCGCCTGGTTGAAGGTGTGAACGAAGGGATGCAGGTCGGTGCTGGAGAGGTCGACCTTCTCGTACCAGGTGGCGGCCGGCAGGACGACGTCGGAGAAGAGCGCGTTGCTGGTCATCCGGAAGTCGATCGTGGTCAGCAGGTCGAGCTTGCCCTCCGCCGCCTGATCGCGCCAGACCACCTCCTTCGGCCGCAGCTCCGGGGGGGACTCCTCGGCGCGGACGGCGTTGCCCGGAACGCCCAGCAGGTGCTTGAGGAAGTACTCGTGGCCCTTGCCGGAGGAGCCGAGCAGGTTGGCGCGCCAGACTGTCATCACCTTGGGGTGATTGCCCGGCGCAGAGGGATCCTCGCAGGCGAATCGCAGCCCCCCCTCGCGCAACTCGCTCACCACGTGCTCGGCCGGGTCGACTCCGGCGCGCTCGGCCTCCTCGACCAGCTCCAGGCTGGAGCGGTCGAAGCTCGGGTACGAGGGCAGCCAGCCGAGCCGCGCCCCGAGCGCGTTGACGTCGGCGATGTGGCGGTCGCCGAACAGGCCTTTCCCCAGCGGCGAGGCGAAGTCACCGGGGCGGTTGCGCTCGTAGCGCCACTGCTCGGTGGCGAGGTAGTAGAACGGCGTCGAGGACTGCTGGCGGGGCGGCCGCACCCAGTCGAGGGCGAAGCCGATCGTCTGCCAGCCCGCCAGGGGACGCACCTTCTCCTGGCCGACGTAGTGGGCCCAGCCGCCGCCATTGACCCCCTCGCAGCCGCAGAGCTGCACCAGGGCGAGGAAGCTGCGGTAGACCTGGTCGGAGTGGAACCAGTGGTTGGTGCCGGCGCCCATCGCGATCATCGAGCGCCCCTCGGTCAGCTCGGCGTTGCGGGCGAACTCGCGCGCTACCCGCGCCACGATCTCCCCGTCGACTCCGGTGATCGGCTGCTGCCAGGCGGGCGTGCTCGGCTGCGAGTCGTCGTCGTAGCCGGAAGGCCACTCTCCGGGCAGGCCCTCGCGCCCGACGCCATAGTGGGCCAGGGTCAGGTCGAGCACGGTGGCGACAAGCCGGTCGCCGACCCGGATCGCCGGCACACCGCGCCGCACCGAGGAGCCGCTCTCCCCCTCGCCGACGTCGAAGCGGGGCAGGTCGACCGGCAGGTGCTCGCTCGCGCGGTCGATCAGGGTCAGCAGCGGCTCGATCCCCTCCAGCTTCAGGTTCCATTTACCCGGCTCGCCGTGACGGTGGCCGACGGAGCCGTTGGGGACCGCCGGCTCGCCGGTGCGGGCGTCGAGCAGAACCGGCTTCCACTCGCTGTTCTCCTCCTCCGAGCCGTCGAGATCCGAGGCGCGCAGCAGGCGGTCCGGAACGTAGGCGCCGTCGCGCTCGCGCAGCGTCACCAGCAGCGGCAGGTCGGTGTAGCGGCGCGCGTAGTCGCGGAAGTAGGGCACCTCGCGCTCGACGTAGAACTCCTTCAGGATCACGTGGCCCATCGCCATCGCCATCGCCCCGTCGGTGCCGGGCTGGGCGGCGAGCCAGTCGTCGGCGAACTTGGTGTGCTCGGCATAGTCGGGCGAGACGACGACGACCTTCTGGCCCCGGTAGCGCGCCTCGACCATGAAGTGCGCGTCGGGGGTGCGCGTGGTGGGCAGGTTGGTCCCCCAGATGATCAGGTAACCGGCGTTCCACCAGTCGCCGGACTCCGGCACGTCGGTCTGGTCGCCGAACGACTGCGGCGAGGAGGGCGGCAGGTCCGCGTACCAGTCGTAGAAGGAGAGGCAGACGCCGCCGATCAGCGAGAGGAAGCGGGTGCCGGCCGAGTAGGAGGCCATCGACATCGCCGGGATCGGGGTAAAGCCGATCACCCGGTCGGGCCCGTGGCACTTGATCGTGTGGACGTGGGCCGCGGCGATCATCTCCACCGCCTCGTCCCAGCCGGCGCGCACGAAGCCGCCCTTGCCGCGCTGTCGCTTGTAGAGGCGGGACTTCTCGGGGTCGCCGACGATCTCGGCCCAGGCCTCGACCGGGTCGCCGAGCCGATCGCGCGCCTCTCGGAACATCGCCAGCAGGCTGCCTCGCACGTAGGGGTACTTGACCCGCAGCGGCGAGTACGTGTACCAGGAGAAGGAAGCTCCGCGAGGACAGCCGCGGGGCTCGTAGTCGGGCATCTCCGGGCCGGTCGAGGGGTAGTCGACCGCCTGCGACTCCCAGGTGATCAGGCCGTCCTTGACGTAGACGTTCCAGGAGCAGGAGCCGGTGCAGTTGACGCCGTGGGTGGAGCGCACCACCTTGTCGTGCGCCCAGCGCCCCCGGTAGGAGCGCTCCCAGTCGCGATCTTTTGCGACCAGCTGGCTCCAGTTCTCAGCCGAGATCGGCCCGCGCCGCAGAAAGCGGTGCGCCTCGAGCAGCGGGTTGGGCCGATCCGACAAGGCGGATCATTCGTATCACAGGCTCCCGGGCCCAATCCGGATTGCATGTGATCGATCGATTAAGCGGACCCGGCTACCATCGACAGCGTCGGCCGTCCGGTTGCTCAGCACGGATCCCTGACCGTCCGAGAAGGAGGAGGCCATGAAGAGCTGGGGCCTGAAAGAGCTGGATCTCAGACCACGACTGCCGGAGATTTTGTCGTCAGGCGATGCCGCGCGCGCCATCGCTCTCGACCTGGCCGCGGGCGAGAGCCTTGCCGAGCACGAGGTCCACGAGCGCGCCTGGCTGATCGTTCTCGACGGAGAGATCGAGGTGTCCACGAGCGCCGGCTCCAGCGCCGGCGGAGGCGCCGGCCTCTTGGTCGAGTTCGACCCTGGTGAGCGTCACGAGATCGCAGCCTCCACCGACGCTCGCCTTCTCCTGCTGCTCACCCCCTGGCCCGGCGACGGCCACCCCGGCGCGATGACGATGCGGGAGAAGCTCTACGCGCGCCGCCACGCCGCCAAGCGCGCGCAGTAAGCGCCGCTCAGGCGACGGAATGGCTTCAGGGCACCTCGCGGCCCAGCCAGCCGCGGTAGAAGCCCTCGATGTCGGGCAGGAACTCATGTACCACCGGATAGCCGGGGGTGACCGCTTCGGTCTCCAGCAGGCGCCCCGAGATGGGGCAGTAGAACTCGCGCAGCTCCATCCAGTCCGGATCGCAATGGGCCATGCGCGGGTAGATCTCCTCCAGCAGCTCGTCGCTGTCGCGCACGAACATCGGCGCCTGCATCTTCCAGTTCGCGTCGAAGCGGCAGAAGTCATGGCCGGCGTCGGAGCGGATCATCAGCTCGCCGTCGGCGGCGCGACGGACCACGTTGAGTCCCTCCCCGACCGGCAGCACGATCGGGTCGTCGTAGGGGACGCGCTCCTGGAGGACGTCGAGCCACTTCTCGAATCGGTCCGGGTCCTTGTATCCGGATTGGATGTCCTTCACCTCGGCGCGTGAGAGCTTCTCGTCGAGCAGGGCGGCGAGGGTGTCGAGCTCCAGCCCCCGTCCGACGGAGCGCGCCCACTCGACCTCGGCAACCTGCGAGGAAGCCAGGAACCGGGCGGCCGACTCCTCGGGTGTGACCTTTCCGGGGGCCGTTGCCACCGTGGCGGGCACGGTCGGTGTTTCGATCTCGTACTCGAAGTCCTCCGGCAGGTCCCAGAAGCCGCGGAACTCCGCCGCCCAGCGCGGCGACAGCTTCATCGACTCGGCGTAGGAGACCTTGACCGGGTCGATGAAGTCCCCCGCCAGGACACGCTCTCGCTGCTCAGCCCACCACTCGCCCGCCGGGCGCGCGCGCTCGAGGCGCCTGGCGCGGGCGGCGTCACGGTCGGAAACGGCGTAGACGGACTCGGCGAAGCGCGGCAGCAGGTGGCCCTCTGCGACGTCGCGCTCGACGGCTTCGCCCGGGCGCTCGAGCGGGTCGCCGAGGCCGGCGGCTCCCTTCATCACGGAGAGATAGAGGTCGCCCCCGGCGAACGGCTCCAGCAGCGTCCAGTTGTCGAGCCTGAGGTCGCGATCACCGTCGATCCCGAGCAGCGCCGGCTCGTCGAAGGGGCCATCGGCGACCGGATAGGCCTCCCCGGCCTCGGCCAGGTCGCGCAGGTTGTTGTTCTTGACGTTGTGGATGTAGGCGGTCGAGCCCGGGTAGCCGCCGAAGACTCCCTGCGAGGTGAAGAGGCGGGTCGTTCCCAGGTTCTGAAGCTCCCAGAAGGAGCTGTTCCAGACCATCTGCAACGACTCGAAACTGGAGCCGCCGCGGTGGCGCCCGGGGCCGCCGCTGTTCGCCTTGAGGCGGCGTGAGAGGTAGACCATCGGGCAGATCAACTCCCACATCTCGACGTCGCCGGCATCGCCCTCGGGGTTGAACATCGCCGCGCAGGTGTCGGTCCCGTCGAGGACGTACTTGCCGCCCATCCCCTGGGCGGCGATCTCGAAATTCATGATCGCCGAGGAGTTGCCGTACTGGTCCACCCCACCGCCCTGGATCACGTTGCCCGAGACGGAATAGGAGGCGATCACCTCCTCGATGAAACCGCGTGATTGCAGCGCCCGCGAGAGCGTCCGGGGGTAGCCTGTGAACGCCGGCTGCAGGAACGCCCAGGCGATCCCGGTCGAGCCCTCGGCATCGCCGAGGTTTGCGACCGTGCCCTCCGGAAAGTTGGTCTCGACCGCGTAGTACGCACCGTCGTTGACCTTGTCGTCGCATATCAGGGTCTGTGTGAACATCACCCAGATCGCGCCCTGCATCCCCGAGGGGGTGCAGTTCATCGAGTGCCAGCCCCAGGCGGAGGTGCCGTCCATGTCGAGCGCGTAGTCGCCGTCGCCGCCGATCCGCACCTCAAAGGGAGCGTGCATGACGAAGTCGCGCCGCGCCCTTGCCGGGAGTTGCGGCTTGTCGGCGAAAGTGGTGTCCATGAAGGCGGAGGCGCGGTAGCGGCCGGGCACCGTCATCTCGCGAATTCGCGCCTTGAAGGAACGGCGCCCCTCCTCGATCACCTCACGGCTGAACTGCTTGAAGCGATCGATGCCCTCCTCGAGGATCACCCGCTCTACCGTCTCGCGGATCATGTGGCAGCCGGCGAGCCGGGTGCGCTCGTCAAGCAGGTAATACATCGGCGCTCGCGTCTGCTTCTGGCAGCGCAGCAGATGCCAGGCGGCGAGCTCGTCCTCCTCGCCGATCTTCATGCAGGGCAGGTCGAACCCGTCGTCGAGCCGACTGGTCGGGCCGACCGGCACACCGCCGGGCGTCGACGCGCCGATGTCCAGGACGTGTGTGACGCCTCCCGCCCAGGCCACGAGCTCACCCTCCCAGAAGATCGGCACGAACGTCTGCACGTCGGCGTTGTGGACGTCGCCGATCACCGGGTCGTCGTTTGCGAAGATGTCGCCCGGGCGGATCTTCGGGTTGTCCTCCCAGCCGTTGCGGACCATGAACTTGATCGCGTCCGACATCGTGTGGACGTGGACGATGATCCCGGTGGAGAGGGCGATTGAGTCGCCCTCGGGCGTGTAGAGGGCGAAGCACAGCTCGCCCAGCTCCCGAACGATCGGCGAGGCGGAGATGTTGAGCGCGGTCTCGCGGGCGGAGACGAGGCCGCCGCGGAGGCGGGCGAAGAGCTTCTCGTAGCCGATCGGGTCGGACTCCATCATCCGCAGGTCCGTGATCCCGTGGTAGTGGCCGGTCTCCGCGAAGAGCCGCTCGGACTCCGCGAGCATCGCGTCGAGCCGTTCGCCGTCCCAGCCGATCGGGCCGGCCTGCGGCTCCAAGCCCTTGGTCGCCTCGACCATCGCCATCTGAACCTCCTCTCGAGTTCGCACCCAGACTATCGCGGGAACCAGACCTGGTCGGCCAGCCAGCCAAGAGCAGATTTGCGGGATAGACTCGCTGCGGGATGGGCTCCGACGAGCGCGACATCCGCAGTCCCCGGGTCCTTGCAATCGACTCGGGCGGGACCATGACCGACACCTTCATCGTCGACCAGGCGGGTGAGTTCGTGGTCGGCAAGGCACAGACGACGCCGGAGGACGAGTCGGCCGGGTTCATGCGCTCCTCCGAAGACGCGCTGGCGCAGTGGCGCTCCACCCCGTCGGAGGCCTTTCCCAAGATCGTCTCGGGGATCTTCAGCGGCACCGCGATGCTGAATCGGCTGCTCTCACGCAAGGGCCTGAGGATCGGCGCGATCGTCAGCGCCGGCCAGGAGGACTACCTGCGGATCGAGCGGGGCATACAGACCTATCTCGGCTACTCCTACTCCGATCGGCTCCACCTCGCAACCCACTTCCACAACGAGCAGATCGTCCCCCGCGAGCGGATGAAGGGGGTGCGAGGCCGGATCGACGTGATGGGAGCGGAGGTGCTGCCATTGCGCGAGGAGGACGCGCGCGAGGCGGCTACCGAGCTTCTCGACGCCGGTGTGGAGGGGATCTGCATCTCGCTGCTGTTCAGCTACCGCAACCCGGCGCATGAGATGCGCGTGGCGGAGATCGTCGAGGAGGAGAAGGCGAAGCGAGGGTTGGGATCAAACGGTGGGAACGGGACGAGCGGCGAGGTGCCGGTCTTCGTCTCCTCGCAGCTCTACCCGATGCGACGCGACCTGCCGCGCCTCAACTCGACCCTGATCGAGGCCTACGCGGCGGAGCCCTCGCGCGGCACCCTGCAGGCCGTGCGCGAGAAGACCAAGAGCGCAGGCGCCGGCTTCGAGCTGCGGGTTATGGCATCGCATGGGGGCACGATCTCGATCGAGGCCAAGGAGTTGGCGCGAACGCTCGTCTCCGGGCCGATCGGAGGCGTCGTCGGCGGCAGCCAGCTCGCAGAGGTGCTGGACCTGCCGAACGTCCTCTGCACCGACATCGGCGGCACCTCCTTCGACATCGCGCTGATCACGGACGGGCGCTTCGAGATCACCCAGACTCCTGACATCGCCCGCTTCCTGCTGGCGATGCCGCTGGTCAAGGTCGACTCGATCGGCGCCGGCACAGGCTCCTTCGTGCGTGTCAATCCGAACTCCAACCGGCCCGAGCTGGGCCCGGACTCGGCCGGCTCGCGGATCGGGGTCTGCTGGCCGGAGGGCGGCCTCGAGACCATCTCCGTCACCGATCTCAACCTGGTTCTCGGCAGGGTCAACCCGGACTATTTCCTCGGCGGGGACGTCAAGCTCGACCCAGAACGGGCCCGCGCGGAGGTGGAGCGCCAGCTCGCGGTGCCGCTCGGCCTGGAGGTCGAGCAGGCGGCGGCGGGGGTGATCGAGCTGTTCGAGCAGACGCTGAAGAACGAGGCCGTCGGCCGCATTCTCGGCAAGGGCTACTCGCCGGCCGACTACGCCCTCCTCTGCTACGGCGGCGGGGGACCGCTCCACGTCGCCGGCTACAGCGAGGGCGTTCCCTATCGCGACGTCCTCGTTCCCGCCTGGGCGGCCGGCTTCAGCGCCTATGGCTGCGCCTGCGCGCCATTCGAGTACCGCTATGACCAGACCATCGACCTGCCGATCCTGCCCGCCTTCGACGATTCGGCCAAAGCCGGCATCGGAACGATGATCTCGGGCGCCTGGCGTGGCCTCGAGGAGAAGGTCGCGGCCGAGTTCGAGAAGTCCGGGATCGCCCGCGAGGCGATCACCTTCACCCACGCGGTGCGGATGCAGTACTACGGCCAGCTCAACGACATCGAGATCATCTCGCCCCACGCCGAGATCGCCGAGGCCGGCCAGATGGACGACCTGATCGACGTCTTCGAGGACGCCTACGGGAAGGTCTTCGCCCGCTCCGCTCGCTCTCCGGAGCTGGGTTACCTCGTCACGCACGCGATCGTGCTCGGGGAGGTCGAGGTGGAGAAGCCCGCCCTGCCCGACGCAGAGGTGGTCTCCGGCACTCCACCGACCAAGGCAACTCGCCCGGTCTGGTGGCGGGAGAACGGCACCGCAGCCGGCAGCGAGACCGACATCTACGAGCTCAGCGAGGTCAAGGCGGGCAACGAGATATCCGGTCCGGCGATCGTCGAGTCCGTGGCGACGACCTTCGCGATCCCGCCCGGCCGCAGCGCCGGCCTCGACCGCAATCAGATCTTTCACCTCAGCGCCGGCTCCGAGGGCGAAACGCCCTGAAAGCCCGCGGGGTGAATTTCCCCCAAACATGAGGCCGAGCATCGCGATCATCGGTGGAGGAGCAGCGGGGCTCAGCGCCGGCTACCTGCTGCCGCGGGAGTTCGAGCCGAGCCTGTTCGAGAAAGAGCCCCGCCTGGGCGGCAACGCCTACACCTTCACAACGCGCGAAGGGCAGCGGGTCGACGTCGCCGTGGCCGCCTTCGGCCGCGCGGGCTACAGGCGCTTCTTCCGGCTGCTTGGCGAGCTGGGCATCCCGACCCGTCCCTCGGCGGGCGCGTTCATGAGCTTCCACGATCTCGAAAGCCGCGAGGGCATCTACATGACGCCGACCCTGCGCGGGCTGCGCGCCCAGCGCTTCAGGGTGCTGCGCCCCGTGCAGCTGCGAACCCTCTGGCGTCTCTGGCGGGAGCTGGCCTCGGCACGGAGGATCCAGGAAGCGGGCGGATTTGACGATCTCACCGTGCGCCAAGGCCTGCGCCTGCTGCCGCGCATCACCGGAGACGCGGAGACGATCTTCCTCTGTGCGCTCTGCCTCCTGTCCTCGATGAGCGCCGAGGAGGTCCTCGAGGCTCCCGCTCAGTTCTTCTTCGAAAAGCTCGCGGTCCACAACGATGTCCTCTCGCCGGGGGCGGTCCATTCGGTGCGCACCATCCCGGGCGGAACGAGGAGTACGTGACCGCGCTGGCGCGGGCCTTCGGGGACCGGGTGGTGCGCAACGCGCGGATCCGGACCGTGCTCCGCGACGACGACCGGATCCGGATTCTCTTCTCCGACGGCAGCGAGGCCCGGTTCGACAAGGTGATCTTTGCCTGCAACCCCGACCAGGCGCTGGAGCTGCTCGAGGAACCGACATCGCTCGAGCGGAAGCTTCTCTCCGCCTGGCGCTACAAGGAGGGCCGGCTGGTGGTGCACCGTGACCACACAGCCTTCCCGAAGCGGGAGCTGAAGCAGGCGTACACCTTCCTTTACAGACGGGAGGGCGGGACCTTCTCGACATCGGTCAACGGCAGCCTGTGGTTCGAGCCGGGGACCCCGCGAAACTTCGACCTGATCGCCTCGCAGCACCCGAACTTCCGGATCCGTGAGGACCGGACCGAACTCGACACGGTGCTGCGAACGCCGGTCTTCGATTTCCGGTCGTGCGCCACGACGGCACTGCTGCCGGCGCTGAACGGAGTGCGGAACACCTACTACTGCGGCAGCTACTTCGGCTTCGGCCTGCATGAGGACGCGATCCGGTCTGCCGAGGAGGTGGCGCGAACGCTCGCTGCCGAGCTCATGCCGGCTCCTTAGCGATGCGCGGTGGGACGACCGCGCAACAGGGCGACCGCGTGGGGAAGCGCCGCGGCGATCGCCTCCCCGGCCTGCTCGACGCTGCGCGGGCTGCCGGGGAAGTTGATGATCAGGGTCTGCCCTCGAATTCCGGCAACGGCGCGGGAGAGCATCCAATGCGGAGTGTGCTCGCGCGAAGCGGCGCGCATCGCCTCGGCGATGCCGGGGGCCTCGCGCTCGATCACGGCGCGGGTCGCCTCCGGGGTGACGTCGTTGGGCGTGAAGCCGGTGCCGCCGGTGGTCAGCACCAGCTCGCAGCTCTCAGCGTCGGCCCAGTGCCGCAGCCGTGCCTCGATCGCTTCGCGGTCGTCCGGGATGAGGTCGCGGCCGGCGATATCGGCGCCCAGCTCCCGCGCCAGCTCCGCGAGGCGGGCGCCGCTCTCGTCCCCACCCTCGCCGCGCGCTTTCGAGGTGCTGACCGTGACGATCGCCGCCCGCATTCCCTGCCTCAGCCCCGCTCGCCCTCGTCGAGCCGCCAGTCGGCGCGTCCGCCGCTCTTCTCCAGCAGCACGACACCCTCGATTTCGACCCCGCGCTCGACCCCCTTGACCATGTCGTAGACGGTCAGCGCGGCCACCGCGCAGGCGGTCATCGCCTCCATCTCGACCCCGGTCTGGGCGACGGTGCGGGCCTCGGAGACCAGCTCGACCCGGCCCTCGGCCTCATCCACGCTCGCCTCCAGGTCGACGAAGCTGAGCGGGAGCGGGTGGGCAAGGGGAATCAGGCTCGGGGTCTGCTTGGCGGCCTGGATCCCGGCCAGGCGCGCGACGCCCAGCACCTCTCCCTTCGGGCCCTCCCCCGCCGCCACCGCGCGGGCCGTCTCGGGGGACATCCGCAACCGGGCGCGGGCGCGGGCGCGGCGCTCGCTGACCGGCTTGGAGCCGACGTCCACCATCCGCGCCCTGCCCTCGGCGTCGAGGTGGCTGAGCCGCTTCTCGCTCACGGCCGCCGCCCCTCCACCCAGCGCGCGCTGCCGTCCCGCTCAACCTCGCGCTTCCAGATCGGCGCCTCGGCCTTGATCCGGTCGATCGCCTCGCGGGCGCCCGCGAACGCCTCCTCCCGGTGGGCGGCAGAGGCGGCCACGATCACGCTCGGCTCGCCGAGGGCCACCGGCCCGACCCGGTGCTCGGCGGCAGCGCTCTCGAGGCGATGCCGCTCCACGCAGTCGGCGAGGATCGCCGCGATTCGCTCCTCTGCCATCTCGCGGTAGGCCTCGTAGTCGAGCCGCTCGACCTCACGGGTCACGCCCTGGAAGGTGACGATCGCGCCCGCCCGCGGGCTGGCGACGGCCTCGCTCAGCGCGGCGAGCGAGAGCGGCTCCTCGGTCACCCGCGCGTGGGGGGTCGCCCCGCCGCTCACCGGTGGGATCAGCGCCAGCTCGTCCCCCGCCGCCAGCCGGGTCTCGGGAGCCGCATATTCGCGGTTCACCGCCATCCGGACCGGCAGGCGCTCGAGCGTTTCCGCCAGCGGCGACCCTCCGCGGAGCGCAGCGAGCGCCTCGGCGACGGTCGCCCCCTCCTCCAGCTCGATCTCGATCGACTCGCGCCCCGCCTGCTCCCGCAGGATCGCGAAGAGGCGGACTTGCAGGGTCATCGCGGCCATGCTAGACCGCCCCGATCAGCTCGACCTGCACCGGGTCGCCGGCGCGCAGCGACTCCGCCTCGGTGGGGATCATCGCCAGGCAGTCCGCGCCGAGCATCGAGGTGAGGATGTGCGATCCCTGCGCGCCGGTCGGGTGGGCGCGCCAGCCGTCCTCGCGCAGCTCCAAGGAGCAGCGGACGGCGTGGGCGCGCCCGGGGCGCTTCTCGTAGTCCTCTGCGAGCCTGGCCTCGGTCCGCTGACGCTCCGTGTCGGCACCGTTCAGGGCCGCCAGGGAGGGCCGCACCAGCAGCAGGAAGGTGACCATCGCCGAAACGGGGTTGCCCGGCAGGCCGAAGACCAGCGTGTCGCGGCGGGTTCCGAACCAGGTCGGCCTCCCCGGTTTCAGCGCGACGCCCCAGAAGACCTGCTCGACGCCGAGCTCGGCGAGGGCGCCCTTGACGTGGTCGTGCCCGCCCACCGAGACACCGCCGCAGATCACCACGAGGTCGGCGTCGAGCGCCGCCCCGATCGCCTTCCGGGTGGCGTCGGGGTCGTCGGGAACCGGGTCGGCGCCCAGAACCTCCCCTCCCGCCCGTTCCGCCAGGGCCGGGATGGAGTATGCGTTGGAGTTGCGCACGCCGCCGGGCCGCATCTCCTCGCCCGGCGGGATCAGCTCGTCGCCGGTCGTCAGCACGCGGACCCGGGGCCGGCGATGGCAGGGGACCGAGGGCGAGCCCAGCGAAGCGAGCACCCCGAGCTCCGCCGGACCGATCGGCGTTCCCCGCTCCAGGACCGCCTCCCCCGCCGCGATGTCCTCACCGGCGCGGCGGATGTCGTGCCCTGCCTCGACTTCGACCTCGACCAGCACCCGCTCGTCCTCGCTGCGGGTGTCCTCGACGCGGACCACCGCGTCGGCCCCGGCCGGGAGCGCCGCTCCCGTCGAGATGCGGATCGCCTCGCCCTGTCGCAGGGATGCGGAGGCGGGTCGCCCGGCCCGCGACTCGCCCGCGTCGCGCAGCGCGACCGGCGAGTCGGGCTCGGCGCCCTCCGTGTCGGCCGCCCGCACCGCGAAGCCGTCCATCGCCGAATTGTCGAAGCCCGGCACCGGCTCGGAGCTGACCGCATCCTCCGCCAGAACCCGGCCCAGAGCCTCTCCCAGCGGCACCTGCTCGGCCTCCAGTGGCGCGGCGCGCTCGAGCACCGCCGAGCGCGCGTCCTCGATCTCGGTCAGCTCTGCGGCAGACAAGGCACCAGCCGTCACTCGGGGATGATCTCGATCAAGGACGGATTCGAGGACTCTCTCCGCACCAAGGCGGCATGGACGCGCCCCATCCGTGCGAGGTATTCCTCCGGGTCTCCAGGCCGGGGCCGCAGCCGGGCCGTGCGCCACCTGCCGCGGAGAAACACCCGCATCTGCCCGTCCCTCGCCAGGGCATTGCGGACCCAGGAGCTGGCCATGCCGTCCTCAGCGACCACGATCAGCCTGCCGTCCTCCTCCAGGAACCCAACCGGCACGCGGCGACGCCTGCCCGACCGCCTGCCGACCGTCTCGACGATGATCGCGTTCGATCGTCTGTAGGGCGGGCTGGGAAGGCCGATGCGAAGTGGCCAAGTGCGCAACGGCCCCCCCACTCTCCGTGCGATTGTCTGAAGCAGGGACTTCCCGGGTGGCGGCACGACCCCTAGGCTAGCCCGACCGCAGCTCACGCAGCAGCAGGCGAGGCGCGCCGAGCCCGACGGACGAGTGGCCTGATCGGGGCACAAGCTATGTCGGCCGCGGCGGGTGCGCATCCGTGGCTCTCACGGCAGCGGTGAGGTGCTCTCCGCGTCGATCGACCGGCCTCGCGCCGCAGCCCGGTGGGAGACTCTGTCCGTGAACGGCACGAGCGAGCGCAACCGTCCCGCCGTGGGCGCGGTGCTCGCCGGTGGGCGGGGCAGCCGGCTCGGCGGCTCGAAGGCGACGGTCGAGCTGGCTGGCCGGGCCCTGATCGACTACCCCCTGGGCGCCGTCGCGACGGGGGGCCTGGAGCCCCTGGTCGTCGCCAAGCCCGGCACGGAGCTGCCGCCCCTCGACGTCGAGGTGATCCGCGAGCAGGAGTCTCCGCGGCACCCGCTGTGCGGGATCGTCGCCGCGCTGCGATACGCGGGGGAGCGCCCCTTGGTCGTCGTCGGCTGCGACATGCCCTTCGTCAGCTCCCCTCTGCTCACCTGGCTCGGCTCGGCTCGGGAGCCGCTCATCTTTCCCTCCATGGACGGCCACCTGCAGCCGCTGCCGGGACGCTACGAGCGGGGGCTCCTGCCGGCTCTGGAGCGGGCGCTCGCGGCCGAGGCCTCGCTCCAAAGCGCGATCGAATCGCTCCGACCCCGCCTGGTCGGCAATGAGGAGCTCGCGCGCTTCGGCGAGCCGTGCCGCCTCTGCTTCAACGTCAACACACCGGCCGACCTCGAGGCCGCCGAGCGGATGCTCGAGACGATCAACGACCGCGCCTGAGCGAGGTCAGTCCTCGCTGGTCCGTGCCGCGACCTCGAGCAGCTCGCCGAGTGGCCTTCCCATGCGGCCCGCCATCCAGCACGCCACCGGGGCCGCGGTCCGCTCGGAGGAATGCGCGGCCTCGGCGGCCAGCTCGAGGATCTGCGCGAATTCCGCCTCGCCGGGCGGCTCGGCCCCCAGCTCCTCGGCGAACCGCTCGACCCACTCCTCCGCGGTCATCTGTCGCTCCTCAGGGGCCATCTGTCGCTCCTCTCTTGCTCCACACCCGCAGGCGGGTCATG
This sequence comes from Solirubrobacterales bacterium, assembly GCA_036374255.1. Lineage (GTDB taxonomy): Bacteria > Actinomycetota > Thermoleophilia > Solirubrobacterales > 70-9 > VRUE01. Next base: position 15,814 of record DASUUD010000085.1, read on the forward strand.
CACGAGCCAGCCTCCCGGAGTCCAGGCGCAGGCGCCGCCATATCGCCCGAGCGGACACCACGACCACGCCGGCCGCGAACCCTATCGCCAGGTTCCCGCTCAGCAGCGTGGTCAGTCCGACCCCGGCCGCGATCAGGCGGTCGTCGAGCCTCGCGAGCTGCCCGGCCAGCACGCCGTGCTGAATCGCCACGAAGGCGAGCATCCCGGCCAGGGCTCCGGGGGCCAGGACCTGGAGCAGGGCGGGCAGCGAGGCACCGAGACCCACGCCCAGCGCCACGAAGAGGGCGCCGGTGGCCAGGGTGGCGGCGGCCGTGCGGGCGCCCAGCTTGTAGTGGGCGGTAACCCCGCCCGCCCCATGGCAGAGGGGGAGCGCGCCGCTCAGGCCGGCGAGCCCGTTGGCGGCGCCGATCGAAGCCGCGAGCCTGGCGGGGCGCACGCGCGAGGCACGCGTCCCGAAGTAGGTGCGCTCGGCGTCCGCCGTGGCGACGACCGAGTTGCCGAAGGTGAGCGGGAGCTGGGCGATCACGAGCGAGGTGAGGGCCGTGGCGAAGGCACCCGCCTCGGGAACCGAGAGGGAAAGGGACTGCGGACCGGCCTGCAGGTCGGGAAGGCCGGCGACGCCGAGGCCCACGGCCGCCCCAGCGCCCAGCACGAGCAGGCTGCCCGGTAGGGAGAGCCACCTGCAGGCGAAGAGCGCAGCGCAGGCGGCGACCGCCATCGCGACACCGATCTCGGGTGATATCGGGGGCAGCCCCGGCCAGTTTCCCTGCCGGGCCAAGTCGACCGCGGCCTTGGCCAGCAGGAGAGCGACGCTCGCTTGGATGCCGCGCACCAGGACGAGCGGGAACCGCGCGGCAAGGCGGTCGGCGAGGTTCCAGGCGGCCAGCGCAGCCATCGCCGCGGCCATCAGCAACGCCCCCGCGGCGAGCGTCTCGGCCGAGAGCTGCAGGGCGATCGCGGCCGCCGCGAACGCCTTCAGAGGCTGCACCGGTACCGGCACCCTGAAGTAGAGGGCGGTGCCGGCGTAGACGAGCCCGGTGACGACGAACACGGCCGTCGCGTTGAGGCCGTTCAGCGCGATCATCGCGACCGCGATCGGAATGAACAGGCCGGTGTCCCCGAGGCCGCCGGCCAGCTCGCCGAGCCACCTCCTGCCGCCGCCCCTCATCTCAGCCTCCGATCGCGCTCATCGTCCGCGGCGGCTGGCGGAAACCAGGCTCGTTGACCCTGTGCTTGAGCTCCTTGCGCCAGACGGCGTCGCGGACGATCGCCTCCAGCTCGGCGTCGCCGGCGCCGTCGCGCAGCGGGCCCCGCAGGTCCGTCTCGTGGATCGAGAAGAGACAGGTGCGAAGCTTCCCCTCGGCGGTCAGGCGGATCCGGTTGCAGTCGGCGCAGAAGGGCTCCGAGACGGGGTTGACGAAGCCGATCTCCCCGCCGCCGTCGGCGAAGCGGAAGACGCGCGCCGTCGCCGAAGGCTCCCGGGGCAGCTCTTCGAGCGGGTGGATCGCGTCGATCATGCGGCGCAGCTCCTCCCCCGCAAGCACCGAGTCCGGCGTCCAGGCCCGGTCGGCGTCGAGCGGCATGAACTCGATGAAACGCACCTGGAAGTCGGTCGACCGGGCGAAATAGCAGAAGCGGCCCACCTCCTCCTCGGTGAAGCCGCGCATCGCGACGGCGTTGACCTTGACCGGCCGCACCTCCGGGTGTGCCGCGATTGCCTCCAGGCCGCGCAGCACCTGTGGCAGCGCGTCGCGCCGCGTCAGCTCGAAGAAGCGGTCGCGCTGTAGCGAATCGATCGAGACGTTGACTCGACCGATGCCGGCGGCCACCAGCGCGTCGGCGTCTCGCTCGAGCAGGTAGCCGTTCGTCGTCAGGGAGAGATCGCGGATGCCCTCGACCCCGGCCAGCATCGCGACCAGGCGCGGGAACTCGCGCCTGACCAGCGGCTCGCCGCCCGTCAGGCGGACGTCCTCGACGCCGAGCCGCACGAAGAGCCGGACCAGCCGCTCGGTCTCCTCGAAGCTGAGGATCTCCTCGCGGTCCAGCCATGGAATCCCCTCTGCGGGCATGCAGTACTGGCAGCGGAAGTTGCAGCGATCGGTGACCGAGACCCGCAGGTCAGTGATCAGCCGGCCGTGACCGTCCTGCAGCGGAACCGAGGCTGCCATCACTCCCAAAGTAGCGCTTGCGGTTCGGCGGATCGCGTACGGTAACCGCCGTGGGACCCCCAACAGTCCACGAGGGAAAGGGCGCGGGCCGCAACCTGGCGCTCGGCACTGCGGCGTTCGCACTCTGTTTCTCCGCATGGGGAATGCTCGCGCCGCTCGCGCCCAAGGTGCAGGACAAGCTCGCCCTTTCCGACACCGAGACCGCCGTGATGATCTCGATTCCGGTGGTGCTCGGCTCGCTGCTGCGAATCCCGCTCGGCTGGCTGACCGACAAACTGGGCGGCAGGATCGTCTTCACCTTCATGCTCGCCTACTCGGCCGGCGCCGCGCTGCTGGTCGGGCTCGCCACCAGCTATGTGGCGCTGCTCGGCGCCGGCTTTCTGCTCGGGGTCGCCGGTGCGTCTTTCGCGGTCGGCATACCGTTCATCGCCGACTGGTACCCGCCGAAGCGACAGGGCTTCGCTCTCGGCATCTACGGTGCCGGCAACATCGGCACCGCGATCGCCGCCTTCTCGGTCCCTTTCCTCTACAACGAGTTCGGACAGTTCTCCGCCGGTATCGCCTTCGGGGTCGTGATCGGAGCCTTCACCCTGCTCTGGGTGTCCGCCGCTCGTGACGCGCCGGTCGTCCGCCATGCGCGCCCCGAATACCGCGAGGTGATTCGCTCCGGCTGGCCACTCTGGCAGCTCGCCTTCTTCTATTTCGTCACGTTCGGCGGGTTCGTCGCGATGGCGATCTTCCTGCCCAAGCTGCTCACCGACTGGTTCGACTTCTCCCTGACGGACGCCGGGCTGCGCGCGGCGGGATTCACGGTCCTTGCAACGGCAGCGCGACCCATTGGCGGCTGGCTCTCCGATCGCCTCCAGGCGTCAACGGTGCTGGCCATCGCCTTCGCCGGGGTTGGGCTCGACGCGGTCGGTCTCTCCTGGCAGGCGACCGATCCCGAAATCGTGCCGGTGACCATCCTCTGCCTCACCATGGCCGCCTTCCTCGGCATGGGCAACGGCGCCGTCTTCAAACTCGTCCCCCATCAATTCCCCCACTCAACGGGCTCGGTGACCGGGATCGTCGGTGCGGCCGGCGGGCTCGGCGGTTTCTTCCCCCCGCTCGTCCTTGGGATCGTCAAGGACCTGACGGGCACCTTCACGATGGCCTTCGTCTTCCTCGTCGCCTTCGCCTGGATGTGCGCGGGGCTTGCGCTCTCGATGCGAGTGCAGGGCGCGGGTGAGGAGCCCGTCCAGACTGAGCCTCTTCCGGCTGAACCGGGCCGGGGAACATCGGTGCGGGCCACCGAGCGGCCCCCGTAGGATCACGGGCGGAAAGCCTGCCAGGCGCCTACGGCTTGAAGACCATCAGCGCGAGCACCACGAGGACCAGGGCGCTCGAGGCGACGTTCGCCCAGCGGGAGAGCGGGTCGTCGAGCAAGGCGCGCAACTGGTCGCTCGCCACCCTTCCCTCCCGCGCCAGCCGCTCCGCGAGCTGACGGGCCCGCTTGGGCTGCTGACCGCCCAGCCCGCCGAGCCCCATCGCCGCGAGGAAGAGCACGATCGAGGCGATGATCCAGCCGGTGCCGAAGCCGACCTCCGCCAGCTCGACCAGCCAGAGCCCGCAGACGAAGAGGAGGAGGGCGCCGAGGCCGACCAGCGCGGCGCCCACCCTCGAGAGGCCCAGCAGGAGCGCAATCTCCTGCGCGCGCTCTTGCTGTCGCGCGCTCTCGAAGGCCGCCGCGGCAACCACGATGCCGGCAGCGAAAGCGAGGACGCCGAGCAGGTGACCGAACAGCACCACGTTCTCCAT
>DASUUD010000086.1:0-8754 GCA_036374255.1 Solirubrobacterales bacterium
AGCGAGCAACGCAAACGGCTCGAACTTCGGCGGCAATCGGCGCGTTGAAGCCAAGGCGGTTCTCAACCTCGAAACGAAACCCGCGACGGTCGTCGACGAGAACAACGTGGTCCTCAACGGGCAACTCGACGCCGACAATCTGCCGACGACCTACTACTACGAGTACGGCAGGACGAAAAGCTACGGCCAGACGACTCCGGTGACGCCGATCAACGGGGCGCCCGGCGAAGTCAAACCAACCCCCCAGGCGGTTGGCCATCTCCAACGCGGCAAGACCTACCACTTCCGCCTTGTGGCGACCAACGAACTGGGGACGACCAAAGGCGAGGACGTGGTGTTCAGGACCGCCTCGCCGCCCGAAATCTCAGGGGTCGGATCCGAAAACGTGCTAGAGACCAGTGCCGACCTGCATGCGATCATCAACCCGGTCGGATACGAGACGACCTACCAGTTCCTGTTCGGCCCGACGACCGGCTACGGTCGCAGCCTGCCCGCCTCGGAAGTCACACTCACGGGCAACACGCCGCAGGAAGTCACGGTTCACCTGGAAGACCTGCCGCCCGGCACGACGATCCACTACAAGGTGGTCGCGACGAACCAATGGGGCACCTCCGAAACCGACGACACGACATTCAACTTCCGGCCACCGAGCTGCCCGAATGCCCATGTCCGGCAGCTGACCGGATCCAGCTACCTCCCGGACTGCCGCGCCTACGAGATCGTCTCTCCCGGCTATGCAGGAGCTGTCCAGCTGCTGCCCGGCGAAGCACTGGAAACGTTCGCTGAAACCTTCGGCGGCAGCGAATTCCCGCAGTCGCCGCAGAACCTCGGCTATGCAAACGGGGCCTTCGTCTACTGGGGCGCGCTCGGCTCGGTGCTCGGCCAGGATGCGCCCAACTCGCTGCTCGACGTCTACCTGTCAACCCGCACCGAGGACGGGTGGGAGACGAGCCTGCCGGGTCTGAAGGGGAACGAAACGAAATACTCGTGGGGCCGGTCCTGTTCGCACTCGCTCCACCAGTGCGTCGACCATATCGCTGCGAACTTCACGGCCGGAGAAACCCAACCCAGATCGCAGGCGCCGTTCCTCTACGAGGGCGACGGCACGAAACTCGGAAGGCTTCCAACGAATGTCGGTGTCGTGAAAGGAGGAGCCTTTTTCCGTGGAGACCAGAGGCTCTCGGGTGACTTCAGCCATTTCGTCTTCTCGACGCAGACCAAGTTCACCCCGGACGGTCTCGGTGCCGCACCCGGCTCGGTCTACGACAACACGATCGATGCCAAGACCGTCGAGGTCATCTCGAAGCTCAACAACGAAGAACCGATCCCGGTTCAACCCAGCGCCGCCGGCGATTCGACGAGAGTCACCGGCATCGGCGGGGTCTCCACGGACGGCTCGCGCGTGCTGCTCGCGGGGACGACGAACTCATTCTGCGACTCGGACGTGTTCCCCTTCAAATGTCCGTGGATCCTCAAAGACCCTGCGCGCCTCTACATGCGCGTCAACAACGCGATTACCTACGACGTCTCGCGCGGCGAGGAGGTCAACTTCGTCGGCATGACGATGGACGCCTCGAAGGTCTACTTCACGACGCCCGTGGCCCTCGCCACGACAAGCGGCCCGACGGATGCCGACACGAGTCGTGATCTGTACCTCTGGCAGGAGCAGGGTGACCAACTGACCCTGATCTCGCAGAACGGAACGCTCGGTGACGGCGACGAATGCTCGGCGAGCTGGACGGCGGGCTGCGGCGTCCAGCCACTGACGCCGGAAAAGCATCAGTGGTCCGAGTACTTCGACAAACGGGCGCTCGTCCCGGGTGCCGACGACGTGCTGGCCAACGTGAGTGGCGACATCTACTTCTACTCCCCGGAGGACCTGGTGCCGGGCGAGATAGGGGGAGACGGCGAGCGCAATCTCTACCTCTTCCGCAACGGCGAGCTCCAGTACGTCACCACCTTCGACCCCGGGACCCAGGTCGAAAGGTCGACGATCTCGCAGGACGGCAGCAACGCCGCATTCCTGACCAAATCGTCCCTGACCGCGTTCGATGCCGGCAACAGGCGCCAGGTTTACTCCCACAACGCGGCGACGAACGCGGTGCGGTGCGCTTCCTGCAATCCGTCGGGAGCGGTTCCGGTCGACGACGTCGTCTCGGTCTCCGAATCAGGCCCGTTCATGGCCAACGACGGGCGGACCTTCTTCGCGACGACCGAAGCTCTGGTGCCGCAGGACACCAACGGCCTGCGGGACATCTACGAGTACACGGAAGGACGGGCTCAGCTGATCACCTCCGGCACCGGCGACCGTGACAACACGGGTGGGCTCGAAGTCGTGTCGATCTTCTTCGGCAAACTCAACACGGGTCTCGAGGCCGTCAGCCGCGACGGTCTGAACGTGTTCTTCTCGACCTTCGAGACGCTCGTTCCCGAAGACCAGAACGGCAGCTTCCTCAAGTTCTACAACGCCCGTGCCGGCGGCGGCTTCGACTTCAACCCCGATCTGGGCGACTGTCAGGCGGCCGACGAGTGTCACGGCGACGTCACCCGTCCGCCCGCGCCGCCCCAGATCGCCACCGCGGCAACGCTCGGCCCGAGCGGCAACGTCGCGGCCCCCGCGAAGAAGGCGAAGAAGAGGAAGGCCCGGCAGAGGAGAGCCCGACGGGAAGCCCGCAGGCGGGCCGCCCGCAGGAGGGCGAGAAGAAGGGCAGCCCGGAATCGGAAGCGCGCGAAATTGGCACGCAGGGCAAGTCACTCGAGGCGCCAGGGGAGCGGTCGCAATGGTTGACGCCTCAGGGATCAAGGAGAGAACGACGATGAACAGCGTGACACTGAACGAGTCGGGGGACACCGCCGCGCAGGCGCGGTTCACGCGCTGCCTCGCGGCCGGGCTCGGGGCCCTCCTCCTGACGCTGGTCGCATTCTGCATCTGGAGCTCCCAGGCGGAGTCATACGTCGACCTGAGGTATTTCTCGATGATTCCGTCCAACACCCAGGCCGGTGGCCATCCTGACGTTCGGATCGAAATGGGGTGGGACGCCAGCACGATAAAAGAAGGTGAATTCGGCGCTCCCCCGAACCACCCCTGCGCCTGCGACGACCCGCGGCGGATCCTCCAGCACTTCCCGACCGGCTTCATCGGCAACCCGCACGCCACGCCGAGATGCGAGCTCGTCGAGTTCTCGTTCGGCAGGTGCCCTCCGGCGTCACAGATCGGCACCGCAGAGCCGTTCGGGTCCGCTGAAGGGGAAGAACTCTACGTTCCGCTCTACAACCTGATGCCCCATCCTGATGAGCCATCGCTCACCGCCTTCTGGGCACCACTTGTGGGCGCTCCGGTGTTCATCACGCTCGGGTCGCGGACGGAGAGCGACTACGGATTGTTCGCCGAAGGCTCGGCGATCTATCACCCGCTGGTATTCCCGGGTCTCAACATCAACCTGTGGGGTGTGCCAGCCGATCCGATTCACGACCCGGCGCGCTTCAAAGTGCCGCTCCAAGGATTCGCGGCATGCGGAAGCATCTTCGGATGTGACGAAGTCACCGGTACCTCGGCGAACGTTCCGCTGGTGCCGTACCTGCAGGCACCCACGACATGCGGAGTCCCGCTCACCTCGATGGCGGAACTCGAGTACTACACCGGCGAGCTCCTGACTGGGACGGACGAATGGCCGGCGACTACGGGTTGTGAGCAGCTGACGTTCAATCCGAGCCTCACCGCGCAGCCCACCACGGAGCAGGCCGACAGCCCATCGGGCGTCGACATCGAGCTCAGCGTGCCCCAGGAGCTGAGCCCGACCACCCCGTCTCCGTCGCAGATCAAAGCGTCGAAGACCACTCTGCCGGTGGGCTTCTCGATCAACCCGAATGCAGCTGATGGAAAGGTCAGCTGCTCGGATGCAGATAGCGCGATCGGCACACGTGGGCCGGCCACCTGCCCGGAGTTCTCCAAGGTCGGGTCGCTGACGCTCGACAGCAGCGCCCTGCCGCAGCCCATCCCGGGCGCCATCTACATCCTCGATCCGAGGCCGGGCGACCCCTATCGGATCCTCCTGGCGGCCGACGGGTACGGCACGCACATCAAGCTGGCCGGCTCCGTGGAACCCGATTCGCAGTCGGGCCAGATGGTGATCTCCTTCCCGGACCTGCCGCAGAGCCCGCTGACGGCTTTCAACATGCACTTCTTCGGCGCCGAGCGCGGCCTTCTCGCGACTCCCACCCACTGCGGCACCCACAGGGTCGAAAGCGAATTCGTCCCATGGAACAACGCCCTTCCGCCGCAGACCTCGGTGAGCCAGTTCTCGGTTACCTCCGGCCCGGGCGGCGGTCCCTGCCCGAACGGCCCGCGCGGCTTCTCCCCGACGTTCAAGGCCGGGACCGCCAACACCACTGCGGGGATGCACACCCCGTTCTCCCTGGAACTGAACCGGCCTGACGGTCAGCAGAACCTGGAGGCGATCTCCATCAAGGGACCGCCCGGGTTCGCCGCCACCCTCAGGGGCGTCGGGCGCTGCCCCGACGCCACCCTGGCGGCGGTCGCGAATCCCGCCCATAGCGGCGCCGCCGAGTCGGCAGCCCCGCTGTGTCCCGCCGGGAGTCAGATCGGAACGGCTATCGCCGGCGCGGGAGCCGGATCCCAGCAGCTGTACCTGCCGGGCAAGGTCTATCTCGGCGGCCCCTACATGGGAGCGCCGCTGAGCCTTGCGGTTGTCACCCCGGCGGTCTCGGGACCGTACGACCTGGGCAACGTCGTGGTGAGGGCGGCGCTCAACGTCGATCCGGTCACCGCGCAGGTCCTGGCGGTCTCAGACCCGCTGCCAAGGATCTTGGAGGGAATTCCGCTTCGCCTGCGCACGATCAGGGTGGACCTCGATCGACAGGGCTTCACCTACAACCCGACCAGCTGCGACCCGTTCGCCGTCCAGAGCTCCGTCGCCGGCAGCGAAGGCGGCCTGGCGAGCCCGTGGGCGCCCTTCCAGGCGGCAAGCTGCGTCGACCTCTCCTACGGGCCGAAACTCAACCTGCGCCTCTCCGGGGGACTCAAGCGTCGCGGGCATCCGGCGATCACGGCCGTGCTGCGGACCCAGCCGGGGGAAGCGAACAGCCGGCTGGTTTCGGTCACCCTGCCGAGGAGCGGACTGCTCGACAACTCACACATCGACACCATCTGTACCCGGGCCCAGTTTGCGGCCGACAACTGCCCGGAGGGGTCGCGGATCGGGCAGGCAGAGGCCTTCACACCGGCCCTCGACCAGCCGCTCAGCGGGTCGGTCTTCCTCCGCGCCTCGTCCAACAAACTGCCCGACATGGTCGTGGACCTCAAGGGTGAGCTGAACATCGAGCTGAGTGCCCGTATCGACAGCGTCGGCGGGCGGCTCCGGGCCACCTTCCGGTCGCTTCCGGACGCGCCGATCTCCAGATTCGTGCTGAGGCTGCTGGGCAACCGCAAGGGCCTGCTGATCAACAGCAGGAACCTCTGCCGGTCAACCCACCGGGCGATCGTCCGGATGGTCGGCCAGAACGGCATGAGGTCCAGAAAGAGGGTGCCGATGCGGATGCAGTGTGGTTCGAAGGCGTCCCGCCATAAGCGGCACGCGCGCCACTCGCGAGCGAAGGCGGTGCGTTAACCGATGCGGACTACGAGGAGAGAAGTGGAGAGCATGAAGATCAGCACCGCCCGGCCGCGCTCACGCTCGGGAATCTCTCGAGCGAGGGTGCTCCTCTCGCTGCTGTCGGCCGCGGCGATCGCGCTCGCCATGTCCGCACCGGCGGCGGCGAAAGAGGTCACCCCCTACGCATTCGACCGGTTCTTCGACGGCACCGGCTCGACCGCAGGGCCCTTCACCACCGGGATCAAGCGCGTCGAGGTCAACCAGAGCAACGACCGCGTCTACACGCTGGAAGACCGCGGAACCGAAATCCTGATCAGCCAGTTCGATCAGAACGGTGCCGCACAGCTCTGGACCGGTCAGCCGGGCGTCAGCACGTTCACCGCCACCTTCGGCACCTTCGCCAGCGACCTCGCCGTCGACAACACCGGCCACGGCGGCGGCTTCTACGTGCAGGGCGCCATGGGATCCAGATCGCTGCGCGCCTTCAACTACGACGGCAGCGTTCGAAACGAAAGCTTCGGCTGGACCGGGAACCGCTGCCGGGTCGACGTCGGCCCTGACGGGATCATCTGGCAGGGAGACGGTCAGTTCACGCGCCTGTGGAACCCGGACACCGGCCTCCAGCTCGACCCGCCGGAAGACTCCAGGCTGTTCGAACAGCAGCCGTGCAACCACTTCTTCGATGCCGACGAACACGTCTACCTCAGCAAAGAGACCGGCCAGGGCGGCGTCTACAAGTACGTCCACGTGGACGACCTGCGGGCCTTCGAAGACACCTGGGAGGGCTTCGGCGACCACTCCAAAATCCGCTTCAGCTACTTCAACACGCCCAACGCGGCGATCGACCAGTCCAGGGGGCTCATCTATGCGATCGAGCTCGGGACACGGGTCCAGGTGTACTCGACCGAGGGACAGCCGATCACGACCTTCGGGCTCGGCGAAGGCGAATACAACGGCCTTCTGCAGGCCACCGGCATTGCGGTCAACGAAGACACCGGCGAGGTGTACGTGACCAGCAGGCGCAGCGGTGCCCAGCCGGCGGGCAAAGAATCGCCCGTCTCGCCGCGGGTCGACGTTTTCAAACCGCAGACGGCGATCACGGTCCCGGATGCGACCACCACGGATGCCGGCCATCCGGGTAAAACGAGCGCGATCCTGAATGGTGTCATCAACCCCGATGGGGAACCGACAACCGAATGCAAATTCGAATGGGGCACGACCACCAGGTACCTCGGAGGATCCGTTCCCTGCGACCAGGGCAACGTGCACGCCGGGACGAGCGACATACCGGTGTCATATGAACTCAAAAGCCTGACGCTGGGAACCACCTATCACTATCGGCTGGCGGCGAAAAACGCCAACGGCACCTGGAGCTACGGCGTCGACGAGTCCTTCGAGGCCTCGGTCGCGCCTCAAGCCAGCTCCGTGATCGTCGACCGTGTGAACACGGACGGGGCGCGATTCAGCGCCGAAATCACCCCCAATGGGGGCACCACGAACTACTACTTCGAGATCGGAGAGCAGGACTGCGCCAGCAATCCGTGCACGAAAGTGCCGGCAAGCGAGCCGACCCTGGAGTCGAACCTGACGCCCGAGGGGGTCACCCAGACGGCGATCGGCCTGAAACCGGACACCCCCTACTTCGGCCGTCTCGTGGTGGAAAACGGGGCCGGGAGTGCCGTCGTCCCGTACCAGTTCAGGACCTATCCGTCTCCGCCCAGCGAAGACGACTGCGCGAACGCCCTCGTCCGCCAGCAGGTGGGGGCCTTCCTGCTGCCCGACTGCCGTGCCTACGAGCTCGTCTCGGCCGCGAACGCGGGCGGCTACGACGTCGAGTCGGACCTCGTTCCCGGGCAGTCGCCCTTCACCGCCTATCCGGATGCGGTGGACCGCGCCCTGTACGGGCTCAACTTCGGCTCGGTTCCGGGGATCGCGGGGAGCCCGACCAACCATGGGCTGGATCCGTATGTCGCCGAGCGGGGGCCGAACGGCTGGACGACCCGTTACGTCGGGGTGCCGGCTGACGGGATGGCCGACCCGACGCCCTTCGGGTCGCCGCTGCTCGGCTCGGACGAGTCGCTGCGGACGTTCGCCTTCGGCGGCCCGGACATCTGCGACCCGTGCTTCGAAGACGGCTCCACGAACGTCCCGCTGCGACTCCCCGACGGCCAGCTCGTCAAGGGAATGGCCGGTGACTTCAACCCGGCCGGCGACCCGATCGGCGAGGTGCGGGAGCCGCTCTCCAAGGACGGATCCCACTTCGTCTTCGGCGCCGATGTGCCGTTCGCCGAAGGAGGCAACTCCGGGAGCGCCTCGATCTACGACCGCAACCTGGCCACCGGGGTGACGCAGGTCGTCTCCCGCCTGGACGACGGCTCGGTGATGACCGGCGACGTCGCGCAGCTCGCGATCTCCGACGACGGCAATCGGATCCTGGTCGGGAAACTGGTCGGCACGGACGGCGCCGCCAACAGGTTCTTCGACCTCTACATGCATGTCGGCACCGACCCGGAGACCGTCGAGGTCGCCGACACCGCGAACGGGGTCTCGTTCAGCGGCATGACCTCCGACGGGTCGATGGTCTTCTTCACCACCGCCGATCAGCTGGCCGGCGACACCGACACGAGCGTCGACGTCTTCAGAGCGGACGTCAGCCCCGGCGGAGCCGTGGTCTCGCGGCTCTCCGCCGGCAGCGGCGCCGGAAACACCGACAGTTGCAATGCGCCGGGCTTCCCCGAAAGCTGGAACTCCATCTCCGGGGACGGGAAATGCAACGCGGTCGCCTTCGCCGGCGGCGCGGGCGTCGCCGCCGACGACGGCACCTTCTATTTCGTCAGCCCCGAGCAGCTCGCGGGCGCCGGTGGCGTCGCCGACCAGGCCAACCTCTACGTCGCCAGGCCCGGTCAGGGTGCCCAGTTCGTCGACACGATCGACTCCAGCCTCGTGAAGCCCGGTCCTGCGCCGGATCTCCATCCGCTGGAGGCGAACGACTTTACCGGCGAGACACATTCCACGCCGGAGTCGGTCGCGGTCGACCAGTCGACGGGAGACGTCTACGTCTACGAAACCGGGAACGGCAAACTCGCTCGCTTTACCTCCGCCGGCGCTCCCGACAACTTCAGCGCCGTGCAGCCGTACATCG
>DASUUD010000087.1:0-3985 GCA_036374255.1 Solirubrobacterales bacterium
AGCTCCTCGCGGCCTTCCCCCTCCTCATCCTCGTCGGGCTCCTCGGTTGGAGCGCGATCCGCGTCGCCCACCGGGCGCAGGCTGACGCGGCGCAGCCGGCCGCGGCCGCCGGGGAAGAGGTGCTCGACCATCTCCTCGAAGTTCCTGGCGGTCGCCTCGAAAGTCTCCTCGAACGCCCGCTCTATCTCCCGGTCGATCTCCCGGATCAGGGCCTCCAGCTCCCGCATGCCCCGCTCGGTGTCCTCCCGCTGGCGCTGCAGCGACTCGACGTGCTCCCGCGCCTCTTCGTACTCACGCTCGGCCAGCGGGTTCACCGGCCCGATCTGGGCCCTCCGGCGCTCGAGCCTCGCCATCCGCCGGTCGATCTCCTCCCGTCCCTCGTCGCTGAGCGGCTCCTCCGCCGGCTTCAGCTCCTCGCCGAGCTTCTCGCCGATCGCCGCCAGCTCGCGGGCCGCCTCGCTGCGCCGGTCGCCGAGGTGGGCGGCCTCGACCTCGGCCTCGGTCAGCCTGTCCGACACCGCCTTCATCTCGGCCTGAAGCTCGTACTCCTGCTGCGAGCACGACCGCATCTCCTCGGCGATCGCATCGCCCTCGCTCTCCCTGCCGACGACCCTTCCCTCGATCGCCTCCACGCGGGCACGGATCGCCGCCTCCACCCGGCCGGCGGCCGTGGCGGCGGCACGAACGTCGTCGAGCAGCTCCTCGCCGCTCGCCACCCGGGCCCGCAGCGCCTCGCGATGCCGCTCTCCCAGCAGACCCTGCGCGCGGCGGGCGTGACGAGAGGCCCGCTCGGCGCCGCTCCGCACCGCACCCAGCGCAGCCTCCCGGTCCGACTCGCCTGACTCAGGCGACCGCGCCCTGGTCAGACCCTCCGCCGCGCTCGTCAGGCCGGCGTCGACCTCGGCCAGCTCCTCGTCGAGCTTCCGGCTGCGCTCGCTCGCCGGCGTTCCTCCCTCCAGGCCGAGGGTGAGCGGACCGAACTCGGCGCGCAGCTCCTCCAGGCGGCCGGCGAGCTCCGCACCGCGTCCCTCGAGGCTCGCCATGCGGACGGCGATCCGCTCCTGCTCGCCGCGCAGCTTGGTCAGCCGGCCCCATGCCTGGGTGCGGTCGCGGTCGCGGGCGGCGAAGCGCTCCTCGGCGGCGCGGCGGCGCTCGCTCACCTCGGCGAGCTGCTTCTCGAGCTCGGCCCGCTCGGCCCGCGCCTTCTCGGCGGCCTCATGGGCGAGCCTGTAGCCGTCCTCTCCCGAGCGGAGCTCCTCGGCGAGGAGGCGGCCCCGCAGATCGAGTTCCTCGGCCTCGATCCGCGCCCCCAGCTCGGCTGCCTGGGCCTGTCGCTTCAGCGGCCGCAGCCGCGCCCTTGCCTCGCGCTCGACGTCGAGTGCCCGGTCGAGGTTCTCGCGCGCGGCGCGCAGCTTCAGCTCGGCGCGGCGCCGTCGCTTGCGGTGCTTGCCCAACCCGGCCGCCTCCTCGATCAGGAGCCTCCGCTCCCGGGGCTTGGAGTGGACGATGGACTCCACCCGGCCCTGGCTGATCACCGAGTGCATCTCCCGGCCCAGGTTGGTGTCGGAGAGGACCTCGACGATGTCGACGAGCCGGCAACGGGCTCCGTTGAGGCGATAGACGCCCTCGCCGGAGCGGTCGAGGCTGCGCCGGATCGATATCTCGGAGAGCTCGGTCGCGGCGCGTCCCTCCGAGTTGTCGATCGTCACCTCGACCTCGGCGGCGCGGCGCCTGCCGATCCCCTTGCCGCCGGTGGAGATCACGTCCTGCATCGATGCGCCGCGGATCGCGCCGGGGCTCTGCTCCCCGAGCGCCCAGAGGACCGCGTCGGTGATGTTCGACTTCCCGGAGCCGTTGGGGCCGACGATGACGCTGACGCCAGGCGAGAACTCGAGCTTGGTCCGCTCGGGGAACGACTTGAAACCTTTCAGCTCGATCGACTTCAGGTACATCGCTGCCTGCCTTCCGGGGGCCAAAGGCTCGCGCCTGAGTCGGACGCGATGCCGGACCTAGTCTCCCAGCTTCTTCAAGGCGCGCTCCGCGGCCACCTGCTCGGCCGCCTTCTTGCTCCGCCCGACCCCCGTGCCGACCTGCTCGGAGTCGACGACCGCCGCCACCTCGAAGGTCCGCGCGTGGGCCGGCCCGGATTCCGCGACCACCTCGTAGGTGACGGTCGAGCGGCGCTGGGCCAGAAGCTCCTGCAGCGCGGACTTGAAATCGACCCGGGTCTCGACCGCGTGCTCGACCCGCGCCTCGAATGCGTCCCGGACCGCGGCGGCCGTGCGGTCGAAGCCGAAGGCGACGTAACAGGCGCCGATCAGGGCCTCAGTCACCTCGGGCAGGGGCCGCGATCCTTCGAGCAGGACGTCCGCCGGGATCGCGTCCTCTCGATCGGGCACCGCTTCTTCCAGCATCCTCGGCACCCCCAGCTCCTGGCCGACCGAGGCGCAGGAGACCCCGCTGACGGCCTGGTTGTGGATCTTCGTCAGGCCGCCCGCGTCGATCTCCGAGAAGCGCTCGTAGAGGTCCGCCGCCACGGCCAGGGCGAGGACGCTGTCCCCGAGGTAGGCGAGGCGCTCGTAGGACTCGGTCCGGTCGTCGGTCCAGGAGGAGTGGGTGAGGGCCCGGCTCCGCAGCTCGTCGGGCAGCTCGCGGACCAGATCCGCCAGGGCGCTCAAGCCGGCGCGTGCTCCAAGACGAAGGAGACGGCGTCCCCGACCGTCTCGATTCGCGCCGCCTGCTCTTCGGATACCGAGATCCCGTAGCGGTCCTCCAGCTCCATCACCAGCTCGTAGAGATCGAGCGAGTCGGCGTCCAGGTCCTCCTTGAAGCGCGTGTCCTCGCCGATCCGCCCCTTATCGACTTCCAGCTCCTCGGCGAGGTGCTCGCGGACCAGGGTGAGGACTTCCTGGCGGGTCATGGCCATGCTTCCTATCACGCCCCCTTCCCGGCCGCGAGCGAAGCGCGGGTGGCGCCGCAGGCGCGCAGCAGAGAGGCGGTGCGCCCCACCGCGTCGACCTCGACGCAGCGGGCGGCGAGTCGAACCGCGTTGGCGATCCCCTCGGCGCCGGAGCTGCCGTGCCCCACCACCGCCACGCCGCGCAGGCCGAGCAGGATGGCGCCCCCTGTCGTGTCTGGATGCAGCTCCTGCCGTAGGCCGCCCAGTGCCGGGCGCATCAGCAGGCCGCCGAGCGCGGCGATGGGGTTGGAACCGGCGGCCTCGCGGATGGCGCCGGTGATCGCCCTCGCTGTCCCCTCCATCAGCTTCAGCGCGACGTTCCCGGTGAACCCGTCCGTCACGACCACGTCGGCGACGCCGCCGGGGAGGTCGGCGCCCTCGACGTTGCCGCGGAAATCGACTCCGTCGGCCTCCGCCAGCAGGGCGTGGGCGGCGGTGACCTCATCGGTGCCCTTGCCGGACTCCTCGCCGACCGAAAGGAGACCGACCCGCGGCCGTTCGACGCCGAGCACCGCTTCGCTGAACGCGGCGCCGAGAAAGGCGAACTGGACGAGGTGCTGGGCGCGAACCTCGACGTTCGCGCCGACGTCGAGGAAGAGGACGGGCCTGCCGGGCACCGGCAGCTGCACGGCGAGCGCGGGACGCTGCACCCCCTTCAGGCGCCGCAGTCCGAAGGTGGCGGCGGCCATGGTCGCTCCCGTGGAGCCCGGACTGGCGATCGCGTCCGAGCGGCCGTCGGCGACGTCGCGCACCGCGCGCACCACGGAGGCGTCCGGCCTTTCGCGCACCGCCGGGACCGGGTCCTCGCGGTTGGAGATCCAATCCGTCGTCGGCACGACCTCGATCCCCTCGACGCCGTCGAGTCCGACTCGGTCGGGGTCGCCGAAGACCCGCAGCCGGATCCCGTCGGCCGCGGCCAGGCGCGCCCCCTCGGCGAGGACGTCGAAGCCCCGCTCGGCGCCGAAGCCGTCGAGGGCGACGGTCACACCGCGCCCGGCCGGCATCACTCCTCGTCGTCTGGGGTGG
>DASUUD010000088.1:0-2525 GCA_036374255.1 Solirubrobacterales bacterium
TTAGGCTCCGTGCGACCTCGGTGCGCCCCTGTGTCGCCTTATCAGGAAACGAGCAGCGGAAAGAAATCGCTCATTTGCAGCGGCTTCGTGAAGCCCTCTGACGGACTCGAACCGTCGACCCCCTCTCTATGAAGAAGGGCCGTGGGTCAAACTGGTTGGGGGTTCATCGCCCAGTCAGGGCGGGCGGGGTCGGTGTGGGTGGCGAGCGACGCTCATCTCTCTATCGCCTCCTGGTGGGAGGATCAGGCTGGATGGGAGGATCGCTCCGGTGGCGCATCTCCTTACGGGACCGTCAGGCGGCCAGGGGGTCGGTGGCGCCTGCCGGAGCGAAGGGTTGGTTGCGGGTGAGCATGTGCCAGATCGCCTCGGCGAGTCGGCGGGCGAGGTCGACCTGGGCGACCTTGGCGCCGCGCTGCTTGCCGAGCCGCGCCTTTGTGCGCTGGTAGCGGTGGCAGTAGACGGGGTGGCGGCTGGCGTGGGTGGCCGCCTCGACGAGCGCCCAGCGGAGGTAGCGGGGGCCTTGCTTGGCGAGCGGGCCGCGGCGGTCGGACTCGCCCGACTGGTAGACGCGCGGGCAGAGTCCGCTGTAGCCGGCGAGCTTGCGCGGGCTGGCGAAGCGGCGGATGTCGCCGATCTCGGCGGCGATCGTGTAAGCGAGCACCCAGCCGATGCCGGGGACGGTCATCAGCAAAGGCACGTAGCGGTGGTCGGCCCCGAGCCGGCGCAGCTCCGTCTCGCAGCGGGCGATCTCGCGGTCGAGCTCGTCGATCAGGCGCAGGCTGGCCTCGAGCGTGCCCGCCCAGGGGTCGGCTAGCGCGAGCCGGGCGAGCAGCCGTCGGCCCGAGACGCCGAAGAGGTCGGAGATCGGGCAGGGCGTGCCGTGCGCAAGCAGGACCGCGTGGACGCGCTGCTTGAGGCTGGAGCGGTGGCGAACGAGGTGCAGCCGCCAGCGGGCGCGCTCGCGCTCGGCACGCACGTCCGGGTCGGGCAGCCAGATCGCCGGCACCAGCTCACGCCGGCAGAGCTCGGCCAAGACCCAGGCGTCGATCCGGTCGGTCTTGCAAGCCAGCGGCGCCAGCCCCTTGACCTTCTGCGCGTCGGCGATCTCGACCTGCCAGCCGCGCAGCTCGAGCTGGTCGTGGACGAACCGGGCGCCGTTCATCGACTCGATCGCCGCCCGGATCGGCGTGCCGTGACGGTCGAGCCGCTCAGTCAGGCCGCGCAGGCCGTCGGCATCCGGCGGCGCCGCGCCGACGTCGACGGTCGCACCCTCCCCGTTGAGCAGGTGAAAGTCGAGACGCTTGCGACTGAGATCCAAACCGGCGTACAACATGAAGTCGGGCCTCCTCTCGATAGCTCCCAGATGACAAACCGGAGCCTGTCACCCGGGGAGGCCCTTCTTCATCGCATTCCTTACCATCGAGCGACCAGGCGGGAACCGCGGGCAAAGGCGGGAGACCGCGGGCAAGGAAGCCGCGCAAGAAGAAGGAAACGGGCGAAAACGGGTGACCGCGTGTACCCGCCGGTGCCCGGGGTGCTGTTCCCTCGGTGTTCCCTTGGCGGGTGGTCTTCAGCCGCCAAGCGGGAGGCGGCGGATGCGGATGCGTTGCGGCTCGAAGACGACGACGGCGCCGGCTGCGAGTTCGTCGACGACAGCTGGGAGGTTGGCGAGCAGGAGCGCTGCCTGCTCGTCGGGCCGCCGTTCGGTGCTTCGACGGAACAGGACGACGGAAGGTCGGTCGGCGCTGCGGGTCGCGAGGAGCGTCGCGAAGTCCGTGTCGGCCGAGACGAGGATCCGGTCCTCCGCGGCCGCGCGGTCGAAGATCTCCTCGTCGGCTGCTGCCTGAAGGCCGTAGTCGCGGACGTGCACCGCGTCGTGGCTGGCTTCTCGGAGCTGCTCGGCGAGGCGTGGCGAGAGCGCGTTGTCGACGAGGAACCTCAACCCGCGGCGAGCGGGAGTTCACGCTCCTGCACCGCCTCGGCCGCGTAGCGGAGCGCCTCTTCCACGTCGGCGGCCTCGAGGTCGGGATAAGCGGCCAGGATCTCGTCCGTCGTTATGCCGTCGGCGACCATCCCGACCACGGTGGCGACGGGGATTCGCAGGCCGCGGATGCAGGGGACGCCGCCCATCTGCTCGGCACGAACGGTGATCCTCGCGAACGTCATTCCGGCCTCCTCTTCCGCTCAGAGTACGCGAACGAGGAGAGCAAAGCCCTACCGGGAGCCGCCGGCGCGCTCAATTGCGACGTCGATCGGGTAGAGGTAGCCACCGCGGTTGTACGGGGTGCGGCGAGGATGGCGGCTGACGGCGTCGGCGTCGGCGCGCTCGAGACCTCCGGCTGAGGCAATGGCGTAGTCGATGTGAGCGGCCATGTCGTTCATGAAGCCGAGCACGCTGCGGCTCGCGGTCTTGGCGATCTGGAGCGCATCCGGGTCGATCGTCCCGAGACTGTCCGCTGACAGCCCTTCCGATCGGAGCGCCGCCTCGACCACGTCGACCACGTAGGGGCCGAGCGGGCGCAGCT
>DASUUD010000089.1:0-2510 GCA_036374255.1 Solirubrobacterales bacterium
GACTCGTTCCGTGCCAGCGCCCAAAGCTACTGCGCTCAGCGCTTCGCGTCGGCCGGCTTGAAGGTGCCGGGACCGCCGCCCTCGCGGGCACCGCGTGCGTACGTTGTCATGTCCTGCGACCAGAACTCGACCACGTTGCCGTCGGGGTCGGTGAGGTAGATGGCGCGGCCCGGCCCAAGTTGGATCGGCCCCTCCACAGCCGCGTCCGCTTCGCTCAGCCGCTCGAGCATTGCGTCGATCTCCGCGTCCGGCAGGTGGAACGCGAAGTGGACGTGGGCACCCCCGCGCCCGCCGGCGATCCCGGTCTGCGGGGTCCAGAGTCCCAGACGCGCGCTGTCTCCGACCAGGTACCAGTAACGATCGTCCCGGCCCTCGCCGTAGAGTGTCTCCTCGAAGCCGAGCAGGTCGCGGTAGAAGGCGCGGGCGGCGTCGAGGTCGGAGACCTCGAGGACCAGCTCGGAGATTCCACTGACGGGCGGTGGTCGTCTCGCCATCCCTCCTATCTAATCTCAAGGCATGGCAATCGAGGTCACCGAAGCGACATTCGACAGCGAGGTCATCGAGCGATCGCGCAGCATTCCCGTGGTCGTCGACTTCTGGGCGGAGTGGTGTGGGCCCTGCCGCACGCTGAGCCCGGCTCTGGAAGCGGCTGAGGCCGCCCGCGACGGCAGGGTGCTGCTCGCCAAGGTGGACGTCGACGCCAACCAGGGGCTCGCTGCCCGCTATCGCGTCCAGGGGATCCCCGCGGTGAAGGCGTTCCGCGACGGCGAGGTCGCTGGCGAGTTCGTCGGTGCGGTGCCGCGCGCGAAAGTCGAGGATATCTTCGACGCGCTGGTGCCCTCGCGCGCCGACGAGCTGCTCGCCGCCGGAGACGAGCTCTCCCTCCGCGAGGCGGCCGAACTCGAGCCCCGCCGCGCCGACATTGCGGTCGCCCTGGCAGGGACGCGACTCGAGCGCGGGGCGGAGGACGAGGCCCTGGAGGCGGTGAGCGGCCACGAGGCCGACTTCGCCGCCGCGGGCATCGCCGCGAGGGTCCGCCTGGTCAAGGCCGGCGTCGGCGTCGAGGCATTCGAGGCCCTCGATCGCGGCGACCGGGAGGCCGCCCTCGACGCACTGCTCGACGAGATCCCCGCTGCCGACGAGGAGAAGCGCGAGGAGCTGCGCCGGGCGATCGTCGGCATACTGAGCGAAGGCGACCAGGCAGACCCGACCGCCCGCGAGTACCGGCGCCGCCTCTCCGCCGCCCTCTACTGACCGGCGCCTACCCGCATGTCCCTCCGCGCCCCTCCCCCGCGATGTCGCAGTTGTGCCCGTCCATCGACTGAAACCGCGACAACGACAGCCCTCTCCGCCGGTGAGGTCGCACTTTGCGCTGGTCTCGGTGAGGATCGCGACCGCGACGTGGAATGTTGGCAGGGACCCCCTACGAGCCCCTAGCGCGTCGGAGGTGCTCGGCGCGCTGGGTCAGGAGGGCCCGAAGGCTTTCTCCGACCCGGTCGGGCTCATTTTCGATCCTTTTCGCGGTGATCCGGATCGCGTCGATCCCCGCAAGCTTGAGGTCCTCCACCCGAACCGGGTCGCGCTCGAAGGCGGCGCGGGTTCCATGGGATTCGAACCCGTCGATTTCCACGGCGAACCGCAGTGCGGGCCAGTATGCGTCGAGCTCATACCCGGCGACGAATGTGTTCATGGCCGGGCGTGGAAGCCCAGCTCTCTTGATGATCGCCATGAAGAGGCGCTCCGAGCGGGCGCGTGTGAAGGAGGCATCGCGGTAGATCCCGAGCGCCGATTTGAGGCGTGCACGCCCGGTGTGGCCGCCGCTTCGCTTCAGCAGCGAGTCGATCGCGGGCAGGTCAAGGAGCCCGAGGCGTTCCGCTCGCTCAAGTGTGCGTTCAACGTCGCGAGTGCGCATCTGCGCCGCCAGATCGAGAAGTGTCCGCGGTACCGCCGTTACCGGGACCTCGTCGCAGGTCGCGTGGTCGGCCTGGTCGAGGATCGTTGAGTGATGGACGCGAATTGCCTCCGTCCTGTGGCCCCGCCACAGACGGGTTACCTCCGGTGGAGCCGGAAACGGGCCGATCAAACCCCAAAGCCACCCTGCTGATCGGTGGCTCAGATGGGCACCGGGTCCGCAGGCGAGGACTGCACCGAGGCAACGGCCGTGACGACTCAGACCTGGATGGCCTACGGCGAACACCCCTCTGTGGATCCGGTGCAGCCGGCCCGCCGTCGCTTCCCGCTGCACCCGGCCCGCCGAGAACCCGAGTTGGCGGAGCTGTTCGAAAGAGATCACGCCGTGCTGTCGTGCCGCCAGTTCACCGAGCCTCTGGAGAGGTCGCAGTTCGCCATTCATGTCGATGAGAAGTGCAACCGGGGCCGAGTTTCGCCCCGATGACCACGGCGATGTCGCGGTATTCGCCGGATCTCGAAGCGAAGTGCGACATCTGAAAGGGCCGAGCAGTGGGGAACATCTGTTCGGCTGCGTAGAATCGGCTCCCGTGGCCGCCTCC
>DASUUD010000090.1:0-26229 GCA_036374255.1 Solirubrobacterales bacterium
GGTCTTGGGCGGTCACGACCGACAGGCGCAACCGCGTCATCGTCGGCGGCTCCTTGGGCGGGGAAGGCCGCTTCGACGCTCGCGCGTTCATGGTAGGGCGCCTGAACGCCGCCGGCAGAGCCCAGACCTGGTTCGGCGAAGACGGCGTGGCCATAGCCCGGTTCGGCAAGCGGGCGGTGGTGCAGCCGCGCCAGGTCTACATCGACAGCCGCGGCCGGATCGTCGTCGCGGGCACGGTCGCAGGGACTTCAATCGGATACGGGCTCGCCTTTGCCCGCTTCCTCAGCGGCAGGCGCTGAGGGTGGAGATCCGGAGGCAAGCCTGCCTCTGTTGATGCACTGCGACTACTCGTGCTTCGCGCGAGAAGGGAGAGCGGGAAACCGCAGGGCCGCATATGGGGCGGGCAGGACTCGAACCTGCATCCAACGGATTATGAGTCGAGCCGGAAGCCGCCTAGAGAGCCGAATCTGGCCCGATAGAGCCAATCACGTCCAACGGACTCGGCTGAGCTCGGTGGAGTCGGGGACCCAATGTCGGGACCAAGTTTCCCGTGCTCAGTTGAACCTCGGCCGCCGCATCAACCTAGGGTGCAGGGTCAATGGCGGCGCACTTTCGCACAGAATGCTTGCCGTGAGAGCTGTCCTTATAGCCTCGGCTCTGCTTGCGCTCGGCTCCGTCTTCGTCTCTGAGTCCGGTGCCGCCGCATGGCAGGAGCTGCCCGTCGCGCCAAAGCTTAGACCCGTCGTCGCCAGGCATCTTGAGAAGGTCGCAAGACGCGGAGAGCGACTCGGCAATCATTCGGGGGTCGTCGCCAAGATCGGCGACAGCATCACCGCATCGCCATCGTTCCTCCAGGCACTGGCGTGTTCGCAGCCCCAACTAGGCCAATGGGACGAGCTGCGAGGGACGCTCGGATTCTTCGCGCGGACCACTGTGCCGAGGGGCTCTGAGGAAGGTCGGTGCGCGGCGAGCAACAGCTACTCGCGCCTGGGTGTAGCCGCGGTTGGAGGATGGCAGGCGGCCGACGCCCTTTTGCCACGCGAATCTCTTCCTGAGTGCCAGGGGCTGCCGGCCGTCAGCTGCGAGCTGCAGCTGCTCCGCCCATCGATTGCTCTGATCATGTTTGGAACCAATGACTTGGAGGAGATCACCGCAGTCCAATTCCGCCTCGACCTCGCTCGAGTCGTCCGGCTCGTGTCCAGCGCGGGAACCATCCCAGTGATCAGCACGATCCCGCCTCGAGCAAGACAGCCATTCTCGCTACGGGTCGCGCGGTTCAACGCTGAGATCGCCGGTTTGGCCGAGAACCGGGCGCTGCCACTTTGGAACTACTGGCGACAGATGGTCAAGCCGAGGGTTCCCCGCTCGGGTCTGAGTCGCGATGGCGTCCACCCGAGTGTTCTCTGTCCACCCTGCACCGCGATTGACTTCCGGCCGGTGGGAATGCGGCAGGGATATGCACTGCGGAACCTCGGAGCCCTGCGTGTCCTAGATCGCCTGCGCCGGGAAGTCCCAATAGCAAAGAGTCAGTAAGTACCTATCGGCCTAGCCGGGGGCGCTACGAGGGCGCACATGCTTCCTCGCCAGCTTGCGAGCCCCACGGACCAGGGCATACGTTCCAATAGCCAACGCAAGAGTCCCGCTCACGGCAAGCCCCCAGCGAACGGGGATCGCCAGGTCGGTCGTGGAGAGGGAGCTCTGCAGAGCGACAAGGAACGGGATATGAACGAGGTAGATCCAAAAGCTTGCGTCCGATAGATAGCGCAGTACACGCGACTCCTTGCGGATATGTCGCGCCAGCACCCCCCAGATTCCGAACAGGGTGAGCCAGCAGACCAGGCCAACGGTGAACAGCCCATAGAGGCGCAGCTCATCGATTTCGGCCAGGATGCCGGGCGTACCGACATTGCCGGTGAAGTCGCCACTGTCGTAGAAGAGAAGGAAGGCGGGCACGGCGATCAGCACCCCCGCCCCGAGCCGCAGCCAGGCTCCACGCTGGAGATCCTCCAGCAGGTCGGTCTGACCACTGAGAAGCCAGCCGAAGAAGAAAAAGAGGCTGTAGTACGCGAAGAGGGTGGGTGCGGGGACCAGTGAGTTGGATGCGGTTCCTCCCGCCACCCAGCCGGTCTTGGTAATCAGGATCGCGGCGCTGATCGACGCCAGGACCGGAACCGCCCACCGTGACCTGATCAGGTTGCGAAAGCTACGGTTGATGGCTGCCCCCAGCCCAGGCGCGCGCTGGATCGCCAACCAGACTCCGATCGCGATCAGAGAGATCATCAGCAGGTAAGCGATGAACCACAGGTGCCTCGGCGAGAGGCTGAAGACGTTGGCGATGTCCAGTTCTCGCTTCGGCGGAAGCGCACCTTTGCGCGGCCAGAGAGCCGCCGCGCCGATGACGAGGAAATTGGCCAGCGGCACAACCGTCAGCATCCCCAGGGCCAGCGGCAGGCCGAGCCGCCGAAACCGGGCACGTAGCTGCCGGGCAGCCGTAGATCGTCGCAGCGCGCTGGCGGCCAGGAACCCGGAGATGGCGAAGAACAGGGGCATGTGCCAGGTATGGACGAACCAGACGACGGCGTCGACGATCTCGGCACCTCCGTCCCCCTTCTGGACATAGCGGGCCGCGTGGTAGGGGATCAAAAGGAGGATTGCCGAGACACGAATGGCGTCCAGGTGATGCCGACGCTCCTGGCTCCCACCTTGAGACATAAGGGCAGGGTAGGCGGTTCGGCCGGCCGGACGAAGCCGAAGCCGTCATTTCCGACCGCGGCTGGAAGAGCGGCTTCCTATGGGGCGGGAAGGACCTCGAACCTTCGCCGACGGATTATGAGTGGCCCTCAAACCGCTCTAGCAAACCAAATCTGGCCTGTGAGAGCGAAGTGAGTCTGAGGGATTTCGCGGAGTTCGGTGGAGTCGGGGACTAATTTCGGGAGAAAGATCTTACCGGTGCAAAACCGAGCTAGCGGTCTAGGAGCGGCTGCGATGACGACCTCGCCTAAGGGCGTTCGAGCGAGTCGCGTTGTCTTGCGCCCGACAGCGTGCCGGTCACCTGAGCGCGGATGATCGCGTCGAGTTGGGTGCCGAACAGAAACACGACCGTCGAGATATAGACATAGGCCATTACCACGATCACCGAGGCCAGGCTTCCGAACACCGAGTTATACGAGGCGATTGAGGTCAGATAGAAATAGAACGCAACGGAGACGACCGCCCATGAGGCGATCACGATCCCTGCGCCGAGACTGACCCACGGCAGCGGCTGGGGTCTCGCCGGGGCATGCCGGAGCAGTAGGCCAACAGCGAGCAACAGAAAAGCGGCGGCCAGTGCCCAGCGCACCAAAAACGCGAAAACGTCCCAGGCGGCACCCGGAAGCGGCAACGAGAAGAACGGCGCGAGCTGCAGGCACACCGTGGCCACGATGAAGCAGCCCCCTACGGCGATCGCAAGCACGAATGAGGTCAAGTACCGCCTCACAAACGGTCGCTCAGACGGTGCTCCATAGATTCGATCCAGCACACCCATCACTGCGCGCACGGCACCCGACGCCTGCCACAGCGCCAGTCCCCCGCCGAGCGTCGCCCATAATAGTTGCTCTCCGCCAAAAGCCTTGTTGACGGCGTCTGAGATCACCGAGAACAGGTCGGGCGAGACATTCGCCTGGACCTGGGGCGCGATGTGGTCTCGCCAGACACTGTCCAGATTAAGGAGCCCGGCGACAGCGATCACGAACAGGAGGAACGGAATGATCGCGGTGAGGATCTGAAACGAGATCGCGCTTGCGTACGTCAGAAGGTCGTACTTCCTAAAGCCGTCGAGCAACGCCCGGCCGAGCTCGCGCGCCCGTACCCCGAGTTGCATGCCGCCGCCGAACACTCGAGCCGCACCGCTGGCTGGCGGCTGCGCTGAAGCGACCCTCCGCCACTTCGCCATCCCTCAACGCTACTCCGGCGCGCATTGGCGGGATCCCTTGCGACGGGACCTGGCTGATTTTGGCTTGCCGGGGCCAGCCCGACAGAAAACGCCCGCCGGTTCTCGGGACCACGTTTCCCTGGCTCGGGAGAGATTTCCGAGGCCGCTGCAGGCGCACCCTCCCGAAATGGCTTAATAGAGCGGTTTGTGAGTGGGGCGGGCTGGACTCGAACCAGCGACCGACGGATTATGAGTCCGCTGCTCTGACCAACTGAGCTACCGCCCCGGAGTCCTGATTATGGCCGCTCCCATTCGTGCCCGGATCGTCGTGGCGCGGGACCGGTCTCTCTGAGACATCGGACATTTCTCGCCCTTGACGCTGCCCATGATGCAACCTACGGTCGAAGACCGCTCAAAATTTCGGAGGAGGTGGGCTCCATGCGGTTCGCGATCATCTACAGGCCGAAATTCCAGGTGCCCCAGGACAAACTGCCTGAGTTGCTGAAAGGCACAGGCGAGTGGCTGCAATCTCACGGAGACCGAGTCGAAGGGGTGCAGTTCTTCCTCGGAGGCGGCGGCTTCGGAACCATCGAGACGGACGATGTCGGCGAGCTGATGCGTCTCCTCGCCGACCACCCGTTCACGCAGTACTCGGACGTCGAGATCAAACCGATAGTCGATCCCCAGGCGGCGATGTCGGTCCTTCAGGAGGTCTATTCCTGACACGGTGTGGAGCGTTTTCGAAACAGGGCGCTCCACTCACTCGTAGCGCAGCGCTTCGGCCGGCTGGGTGCGGGCTGCGCGCACGGCGGGGGCGAGCGAGGTGAGCAGCGCGGCGGCGTAGACGGTGACGAAGACGACGGCGAGCTCGATCCAGGGGACGTGGAAGGAGATGTTCTGCCAGGAGGCCTCGTCCGCCGAGGCGGAGACCACGTTGTAGGAGATCACGAGCCCGAGGACCGTGCCGACGAGGATCGCCGTGAGGGCAATGAAGGATGACTCGAGGAGGAAGCTGGTCTCCACCATCCCCTTGCGGAAGCCGATCGAACGCAGGACGCCGATCTGCTGGCGGCGCTCCACGACCGAGCGGGCGCTGATAACCCCCAGCGCGGCGACGCCGACAATCAGGCCCAGGCCCATGAAGCCAAGCATCAAGTTCGTGAGCGTGTAGCTGCCGCCGACGGCGTCGCGCAGCAGGTCCTGCATCGAGTTCGCCTCCATGCCGTTGGCGAGAAAGGCTCGCTCCAACTCGCCGGCCACGGCGTCGGCATCGACCCCG
Organism: Solirubrobacterales bacterium; assembly: GCA_036374255.1. Taxonomy (GTDB): domain Bacteria; phylum Actinomycetota; class Thermoleophilia; order Solirubrobacterales; family 70-9; genus VRUE01. The sequence continues at coordinate 5,193 of DASUUD010000090.1, forward strand.
GGAGCGAGCTTGAACCAGTAGTTGGTCGGGACGGCGCGGCCACCGAACGCGGCGCGGGCCGTTCGCTGCGAGGTCCAGATACCGGACAGTTCAAGCGGCGCGGTCTCCGAGAGGACGCCGATCACGGTCAGTCTGGTCAAGCGACCGGTCTGCGGATCGCGCAGGGACACGGGCACGGGCCGGAAGCTCTCGTCCTCCAGGTAGAAGCCGCGCAGGCGGAAGGGCGGCGGTGCGCCGAAGGTCCAGTTGGCGCGCCTCGGCACCGTGAGGGAGTCGACCACCGCCAATCCAGGTCGTCGCGCCAGCGCGTCCCAGACCTCCTCCGGGGAGCGATAGCCGGTCGCCACCGTGGCGAGGCCGTAGTTGTTGGACTCGAGGAAGCGCTGGTCGAAGCCGCGCAGAGGATACGACTCGTACTCGCGCGTCCCCACCTGGCGGGCCTCGGCCGGAACGAAGGAACCGCTCGCCGCCACCTCGAAGTCCGCCGGGTCAAGGCCGGGGGCGCGCCGGATCGCCCGCGCCGGATCGCCGATCGGGCTCGCCGGCGCGGCCTCGGCGCGAACGTCGAAGCCGCCGCCGAACTCCTCCACGTCGTCGACCGCACGGAGAAAGGAGCCCGAGGTGGTGGCGCTGATGACGACGGTGAAGACGACCAGCGTGAACATGGCCAGCGTCACACCCGTCCTGAAGCGGCCACGCAGTGGATAGGCCATCGCCATCTTCAGCGTCGGCGCCAGCGCCCGGATGCGCCCCAGCACTGACATCGCGACGCCGAGCAGCAGGTCGGCGTTGTAGATGATCAACCAGGTGGCTCCGGCCACCACGATCACTCCGCTGATGATCCAGATCGAGAAATCCGTTTTCAGCTCCGCGCCCGCGATCGAGTTCAGCGCCTCGAAGGGCAGGAGCCACCAGACCAGGATCGCCAGGCCGCCCGCCGTGTAGGTGACCCGGTCGGGTGCCCCGAGGACCCGCGCCAGCCCGACCAATCCGATGACGACGACCGAGAAGCCCAGGGAAAACGGCGTCATGTGCTCAGAGGAGACGCCGGATGCGATCAGCGCCGCCCCGGCGACGATTGCGATCACCGCGATGACGAGGCGCCGTTTCCCTCGGCGCGGAGCGGGCGGCTCGGGCATGTTGCGCACGGCGGAAACGATGTTGAGGCGGCTGACCCGCCAGGCCGAGACCGCGACGACCACGAGGGTCAGCAGAATCCCGAGGGTGAAGGCGATCAGCACGCTGCGGAGGCGGACGTCGCGGGCGATCTCCAACTCGGAGGCGGCAAAGGCCTGTGCCAGGACCGCCACCATGCCGAAGGCGACGACCACCCCGAGCAGAGCTCCGACAGCTGCCGCTCCCAGGTCGTAGGCGGCCCCCTCGAAGGTGAACATCTGCACCAGGTGGCCCCGTCGGGTCCCGACGGCGCGTGAGATGCCGAGCTCGGTGCGCCGCTCCGCGGCAAGCATCACGAAGATCAGGAAGATCAGCAGTATCCCGGCGAAGATCGAGAAGCTGCCGAAGGTCGCGAAGACCGTCATGAAGATGTCGGCCTGTACGTCGGCTTCCTCGAGCCCGTCCTGCTTATCCGGGCTGGCCTCGAGCCCGAGCCGCGCCAACTCGGAGCGGGTCTCCTCGATGACCTCACCGCTGTTCGCCACCGGATCGCTTCCCGCGTTGGAGACCATCAGGTGCTGGATCTCGCCCTCGCGCCCCAGCAGCTCCTGCGCGCGCCGGAGCGGCAACAGCGCCGCCGGCCCGTCGGTGCCGGTGCCGTCGTAGTCGACGATCGCGCTGACGCGGAGCGGGACGGCCCTCTCCCCTGCCAGCACGCGGACCCGGTCGCCCTGGCTCGCCTCCAGCTCCTCGGCCGCGTCGCTGCTGAGGTAGATCTCGCCCGGCGCCAGGTCGGCAAGGGTGACCACCTCTCCCCCCGCCCGCTCGATCTCACCGAAGCCCTGCCGCCGGGCCGGATCCGTGGCGAAGAGGGTGACCCGGGGCTCGTTCTGGCGGCTGGTCAGGTCCTGCACCGAGACCGGCTCGGAGATCGCCGGGGCGACGCCGTCGACCAGGCCCGTGCGTCGCAGCGCGCGCTCCGCCGGCGCCGCCAGGCGCTGGTCGAAGTAGGTGATGCGGGCCAGGTTTTCGTACCCCGCCACGGGCTCGTTCTCGGCCTCTTTGACCGAGACCACCTCGTCCGTCTCCCCCAGAGCGCGCTCGACGGTCGAGCGCACCGTGTGGCTCATGGTGTCTCCGGTGACGAGGGCGGAGGAGATGATGATCGTGCCCAGCATCAGGCCCACCACGATCAGCGCGGTGCGGGCACGGCGTCGCTCGACGTTGCGCAGCGCCAGCTTCAGCAGTACCCGGTTGCGCAGCGCGAGCGCGGCCAGGACCCCGAGCGCGATGGAGACGACGATGACGAGGCCCACGGCGAGGCCGCCCATCGGGATCCCGAAGAGGCGCTCCATCGATACCTATCCGCTAGAGAGGGTCGGGACGTCGCTGAAGGCCAGTTCGTAGTGACCGCGACCGGGCGGCGCGCGGAAGACCGTCATGAAGCGGCTGATCGCTTCCGTGTAGACGCCTCCCTCTTCGTCGGTCCCGGCCCGCGCAGCCTCCTCGCTGTCCCAGAGGGTGATCACCAGCCCTTTGCCGTCGGGCGTCGCGAAGACGAGGACGCCCTCGTATCCCTCCTGTTCCCCGAGGCGGGGCACGAACTCCTCGCGGTAGGCCGCCACGGCCTCCTCGACTCCGATGCGGACGGTGTCGATCTCAACCGTTGTGACTCGCGCGTACATGCGGTTCCTCCAGGATCTGGGTTTCAACGATCTGGCCGTCGAGCATGCGGACGATCCGGTCGGTGTCGCGGCCCACGGCTATGTCATGGGTGACGATCACGAAGGTCGTGCCCCGCTCCCTGTTCAGGCCGCGCATCAGGGCGACGATCTCGGCGGCGTTCTCGCTGTCGAGGTCGCCTGTCGGCTCATCCGCCCAGACGATTGCCGGGTCGTTGACCAGGGCGCGGGCGATGGTGGCCCGCTGGCGCTCGCCGCCGGAGAGCTCGTCCGGGAGGTGTTCGGTCCGGCCGGTCATCCCGACCAGCTCCAGCGCACTGAGGGCCCTGGCGCGCGCCTCGCCGGGGGCGACGCGGGCGACGAGCAGCGGCAGCTCCACGTTCTCGACCGCCGTCAGGACCGGCATCAGGTTGTAGAACTGGAAGACGAAGCCCATGCGCCGCGCGCGGTGATCGGTGCGGTCGCGGTCCGACATGCTCGAGAGCTCGACCCCCTCGACCGTCACCTCGCCGGTGTCGATCGAGTCGAGCCCGGAGAGGCAGTTGAGCAGGGTCGTCTTGCCGCAGCCGCTCGGGCCCATGACCGCGACCATCTCGCCGCGCTCGACGCTGAGGCTGAGGCCGCGCAGCGCCTCCACCCGCACCTCGCCCAGCGTGTAGGTCTTGCGGATGTCGCGCGCGTCGACGATCGGCGCGCCGGGAACCCGCCCGTCGGGCGTGATCTGCTCGCCTCGTTCCGCCACGCACCCGAAGCTACCCGCCGCGGGGCGCCGGCCCATCGGTAGAAACCACCGAGACTGGCGAGGGAAATACCGCCCCCCGCACGTGGCCCGCGCCGACCGGCCGAGTCAGGCGCTGAATAGCTGGGCGAGGGAGCGGCCGACGTCGGGCGGCTCTTCCTTGCCTTCTGCCGCCGCCTCGGCTCCGTCGCGGAGGGCCTTCGCGGCGTCGGCGATCTGATCGGCGCGGCCGCCCCGCAGCCCGCCGGCGTCCTTCGCTTCGGCGAGGTCCGATTCCATCAGCCCTGCCAGCTCGGCGAGGCGGCGGAGTCCGACCGCGCTGGCGGTGCCCCGCAGGGCGTGAGCTTCAGCGCGCAGCGTCTCGAAGTCGTCGGTCTCGGTCGCGAGCCCGGCCGCGATCACGTCGCAGCGTCGCCGCGCCTCCTCGGCGAAGGACTGGAGCAGCTCGGAGTCGGATGCCTCGTCAGCCATCGCCCGTCACCTTCTCGACGGCGGCGGTCATGCGGTCAACCCCGAAGGCGCCCTCGACGGCGTCTCGCACCGTGCCGTTGCGGTCGATCGCGAACAGCCACGGCTCGCTGGGGAGGTGGAAGGCCCTCACCTGGGGCCTGACGCCCTTGCCCGGGTCGTTGTCGTTGAAGATCTCCATGTGAATGAAGGCCACCCGGTCGCCGTAGGACTCTTTCACCTGCTCCGCGACGTCGACCACGGGGCCACAGACCCGACTTTCGCAGAACTGGGGGGTCGCGAACAAGAGGGCGATCGGTTCCTTGCCGAGGACATCCGCGAAATCGACTTGGTTCTGAGTGTCCGGCGGAATCCGGGTGGTGATCTCCTCCAGGTCGCCGCCCACATCTGAGGCGGTCGGCGTGTGGATTCGCGGCGGCCGCTCTCCCCGCCGCGGGACTTTTTTGATTTCCCCGACGGAGGCGCTCGGCAGGAGGGACGCTTTCAGCTCTCCGTCCTGTCTGACGACCGCGGCGATCCGCCACTCCCCTTCGCCGCTGAAGGGGAGCTCGGAGACGTAGACGACCGAGGGGGCGTCCTGGTCCTCGGTGGTGCGAGCCCGGAAGGCGGGCTTGGTTTCGATGCTTTCGACCTTCGCGGGGAAGGGGCCGACGGCGGGCGCGTCGAGAGCTTCGTCACGGGCTCGGGCCACGGCGCCTTTGCGCTGTTTCCCGTCGTCGGGCTTGCGGCGGGACTTCTTGACGGGCGGCACATGGGCGATGTAGAGGGCGACCTGTGCGTCGGAGACGGGCGAGCGATCGGGGCGGAAGACCCCGAAGGGGTAGCGGTTCTGCCCCGGGTAGAAGGTGCGGGCGGCGGGCGAGACGACGACTTCCGCCGGCCCCGCGGTGCTGTTCACGACCTCGGCCAGCGACTTCCCCTGCGCGCTGGGGAAGGCGCTTTTCGACGGCGGGGGCCCCCCACCGTTCGAGGCGGAGGTCGTGTCCGAAGGGTCGGAGCCGCCGCAGCCGCCGATCGCGGCTGCGGCCGCGGCGAGGCAGGCCAGCGCGCTTGTGGCTCGGCGTGAGGACATGCGCAGGCGCATGTTATTCAGCGACATGTAGGGTGCGCCGCACCCCAGGCACGAAGGAGGAACAAGGGTTGGCGGAGCGAGCAGCGGTGATAACCGGCGGATCGAGCGGAATCGGGCTGGCGATAGCGCGGGTGCTCGGCGAGGCAGGCTACGCGCTGACCGTCTCGGCGCGGCGGCCGGAGAAGCTGGAGGAGGCGGCTGAGGGCCTGCGTGCCGACGGCCTCGAGGTGCAGAGCGTCGCCGCCAACATGCTCGACGAGGAGGACGTGGTGGGCGTCTTCAGCAGGCATCGAGAGGCCTACGGGCGGCTCGACGTGCTGGTCAACAACGCCGGGATCGGGATCGGGGCGCCGATGGAGGAGATCCAGACCAAGTACCTCGACATGCAGCTCGGGGTCAACCTGCGGGCCCTGATCATCGGCACGCGCGAGGGCCTGCCGATGCTGCGCGAAGCGGGCGCCGAGCACGGCAAGGCGCTGATCGTGAACATGGCGTCGGTCGCCGGCAAGGGAGGCCAGGCATGGCTCTCCATCTACGCGGCGACCAAGGCGGCGGTGATCAACTTCACGCAGTCGACGCACCGCGAGGTCGGCACCAGCGGCATCCAGTGCACGGCACTGGCGCCGGGATTCGTCGACACACCGATGTCCGACTTCGTCAAGGGCCACGTCCCGGCGGAGGAGATGATCCGCCCGGAGGACATCGGGGAGGCGGTTCGCTTCCTGCTGCGGACTTCCCGGCACTGCCACGTCCCGGAGATCGTCTTCACCCGTCCCGGTGAGGGGCTCGACACCCCCTAGCCGCTTCCTCGTCGCCGCCTTCGGCGACCCCGGGCACGTCTTCCCGGCGATCGCTCTCGGCCGGGCGCTCGCCGGGCGCGGCCATGAGGTGACGATCGAGACCTGGGAGGAGCGACGGGCCGCCGTGGAGGGGGCCGGTCTCGGCTTCGCCGCGGCCGAGGAATACAGGATGTTCCCGCCGCCGGACCCCCACTCACTCGAAGGGGCCCACGCCGCGGAGGCGGCGCGGGCGCTGGTACCTCTGCTGGAGGAGCTTCGGCCCGAAGTCGTGGTGAGCGACATTCTCACGCTGGCGCCGACGCTGGCCGCCGAGGTCACCGGGATCCCGCTTGCGACGCTGATTCCTCATGTCTATCCCGTGGTCGAACCTGGGCTGCCGTTTTTCGCGGTCGGGCTGCGCCCCTCGCGCACCCCGCTGGGGCGCCGGGTGTGGCGAGCTGGACAGAGGGCGCTCAATGCCGGCCTCGAGCACGGGCGGCGCGACCTGAACACGCAGCGGGTCCGGCTGGGACTGGAGCCGATCGACCGCTTCCACGGCGGGATCAGCGAGGAGCTGGCGCTGGTCGCAACCTTCCCGCAGCTCGAGTATCCGCGGGAGTGGCCACCGGGGGTGAGGGTGACCGGCCCGATGACCTTTGAGATCCCCCATCCCGACATCGAGCTTCCGCCGGGCCAGGAGCCGCTGGTGCTGGTCGCGCCCAGCACGGCGCATGACTCCCGCAACCGCCTGGTGCGCACGGCGCTGAGAGCGCTGGCGCGGGAGCCGGTGCGGGTGGTGGCGACGACGAATCGGGTCGTGCCGCAGCGCCCGATCGACGTCCCCGACAACGCCGTCGTCGTCGATTGGCTCAGCTACAGCCAGGTGATGCCGGCCGCCGACCTCGTCATCTCGCACGGCGGCCACGGCACTGTGGCGCGGGCGTTGGGGGCGGGCACCCCCGTACTGGTCAGCCCCTTCATCGGCGACATGAGCGAGACGGCGATGCGCGTCGCCTGGGCGGGCGCGGGTCTCTCGCTGCCCTGGCGTCTCTGCATTCCCGGCCCGCTCCGCTGGGCGGTCCGCCGGATGCTCGGCGACCCGGCGTTCACGGCGCGGGCAGGGGAGCTCGCGGCCTGGGCGGCCGAGAACGACGGCGCTCAGTGTGGGGCTGAGCTGGTCGAGCAGTTGGCGCGCGCCAGGGCACCTGCCTGAGAAGCTCCGGGGGTGGGACTCGAACCCACAACCCCGCGGTTAACAGCCGCGTGCTCTTCCATTGAGCTACCCCGGATTTTGTTAAGCCGACCGAGCTATCTCGGACCGGCTGCCGCCACTGCAATGTATCGGCAACCCTGCCAATCCTGCCTCAACCTCCGCATGACAGTTTGCACATAGAAGGACGCACTTGTTCGCCTCTGCCCTCGACTTCAGCAACGACCGACAGACTCCCTTGTCACCAAGGTGAAATCGTTTCGTCGCCGGATCGAGGTGATGGAACTGGAGCGCTTGCTGACATCGGGAATAGCCGCAGATCACGCAACAGCCTCCGGCCTCTTCAACAAGCTTGCGCTTGATGATCCGGCGACGCTTCGCAACTGCATCAGCCCGGCATCGCGTGCAGCGATAATAGCCTCGCCCCTCGAGGACGAACATGGTCTCGCCGTGGCGACGACAAGTGCGGGTGATTCTCTTTTTCCTGTCTAACGGCTGCGGTTCCGCACGGACAGTCTTCAAGCCATACTTTCGAAGCCAATGTCGGACGGTCGCGACGCTCCGCTCAAGGTCTGAAGCCATCTGTCGAAGCGTCAACCCCTCTTCGATGAGTGCTTCGAACGTTGCTTTGGAGACTGGACCTTTTGGAGCGTTCCTTCGTCTCCCGTTGGCTTCCAGTCCGTGCTTCTTCAGCCAGTAGCTCACCGTGGACGGATGCTTCCCGGTCGCCTCGCCGATCGCTTCCAGCGACATCCCCTTCGCCAGGCAATCCTCGAGAAACCGCTTGTCCATGCGGAAATCCTGACGATCGGGTCGGACGGAAAAAGCGAACGTACGTTCGCTCAACCGACCCGCTCGGTGCGGGCGATGCGTTCGACCACGGCGGCGCGTTCGCGGCTGAGGGCGGCGCGGGTCTCGTACTCCTCGCGCTCGCCCGCGGAGGAGATCTCGGCCTCGAGCCGGCGCTGCTCCAGCAGCAGGTAGTTCAGCTCCATCGCCTCAGGCGAGGCAGGCTCGTCGTGGGCGACGATCACCAGCTCCGAGATCAGGGCCGCCAGCTCGCCGTCCTCGTGTGGAAGGTTCGACGCCGGTTCCTCCAGGTGCTCGCGCAGCCAGGTGGCCGCCCTGGCGCCCAGCGGCGAGAGGTGACCCTCGGTAAGCCGCGACAGGTACTCCCTCCCCTCGCTCGGCAGCGTGATGCACATCGCGAGCAACGCTCGCTCGCGCCGCTCGCGCGAGGTCAGCTCGGCCGCGGCGCGCGGCCTGGGCGCTCCGCCGTCGGACCGCCGCTCGGAGCCCCCGCTCGGCGGCACAGCCGCAGTCAGCCGTCCCATCACCATCGCCGGCTCCAGATCGAGCCGCTCCGCCACCCGCCGCACCAGCTCTTCCCGGCTGGCGCTCTCCCCCATCGCCGCGAGGATCGGCGCCACCTCCCCCAACGCCCTGTCGCGCTCGGCCGGCGAGGCGGCGTCGGTCCGGTCGAGCACCAGCCCGACCTGAAAGGCGGGAAGGTCGATAGCCCCCTCGACCAGCCCGCGGAAGCGCTCCGCACCTCCCTCCTCGGCCATCATCTCCGCCGGATCGACGCCGACGGGCATCGCCGCCACCCGCAGTCTCATCCGCCGTCCCTCCGCGACGCGCTGCGCCCGCACCATCGCCTCCTGCCCCGCCGCATCGGCATCCAGCGCCAGCACAACCTCGTCGACCATTCCAGAGAGCGCCGCCACCTGCTCCTCGGTGATCGCCGTGCCCATCACCCCGACCGCCTCGGTCACCCCGGCCTGGTGCAGGGCGAGCACGTCGGTGTAGCCCTCCACCACGACCGCCCGCCCCGCCCTGGCGATCGACTCCTTGGCGCGATCGATCCCGTACAGCATGTGGCTCTTGTGGAAGAAATCGGTCTCCGCCGTGTTCACGTACTTCGCCCCCTGGTCGGAGCGCATCGCCCGCCCGCCGAAGCCCTGCGTGCGGCCCCGCCGGTCGCGGATCGGGAACATGATCCGCGACCGGAAGCGGTCGTACTCGCCCCCGCCCCGCCCCCGCTGGGCGAGCCCCACCCGGCGCAGCTCCTCGACCCTGAACCCGGCCCGCTGCCCCCGCACCAGAACCGTGTCCCAGGCGCTCGGCGCGTAGCCGACCCCGAAGTCGCGAAGCACCTCCTCCCCCAGCCCCCGCTCCGCCAGGTAGGCGCGCGCCCTGCCCGCCTCCTCCGACTCCCACAGGTAGCTGGCGTAGAAGCCCGCGGTGCGGTCGAGCAGCTCGCCGAGCCGGCGCCGCCGCGCCCGCCTCGCCTCGGCCTCGGGGTCCTCGCGCTCGCGCTCCAGCTCGACTCCGTAGCGCTCGGCCAACAGCTCCACCGCCTCGGCAAAGCCCAGCCCCTCCTTCTCCTCGACGAACTTGATCGTGTCGCCGCCCACCCCGCAGCCGAAGCAGTGGTAGAGGCCCTCCTGCGCATCGACCGAGAAGGACGGGGTCCGCTCCTCGTGGAACGGGCAGAGGCCGACCCAGCGCGATCCCTGCCGCCGCAGGTCCGTGTGGGCCGAGACGACCTCGACGATGTCGGCCGCCTGCTTGACCCGCTCCAGGCTCTCGGTCGAGATCAGCGCCATCAGAACCGCGCTTCCTCGGGCACTGCCAGTTCCCGAAAGCGGGCGATGCAGTAGCGGTCGGTCATCCCGGCGACGTAGTCGGCAACGCGCTGGCACTCGCTCGCTCCTGGCTCCACCTCCGGCACGTGCTCGGGATGCGCCATGTAATGGTCGAACACCCCGCGGACGGCGCGGCGCACCCGCTCCTGCTCGCGACGGGCCGCGGGGCCCAGGTAGACCTTGTCGAACATGAACTTCCGCAGCCGCAGCATCGCCCCTCCGATCTCCTCGCTCTGGACGATGTCACCCTCGTCGCTGGAGCGCTCGACGATGTCGAGGACCAGGGTGTCGATCCGCGTCGACCCGGTCGGCCCGAGCAGCTCGATCTCCTCTCCGGGCAGGTCTTCGGGCCGCAGAATCCCCGCTCGCAGCGCGTCGTCGATGTCGTGGTTGATGTAGGCGACGCGGTCGACCAGCTTCACGATCCGCCCCTCCAGCGTCGCCGGCCGGTCGGAGCCGGTGTGGTTGAGGATGCCGTCGCGAACCTGCTCGGTCAGGTTGAGCCCCTGTCCGTCGCGCTCCAGCACGTCCACCACCCGCAGCGAGTGCCGGTTGTGCCTGAACCCGGCGTCGCAGTGCTCGCGCAGCGCGGCGTCGAGCGCCTCCTCGCCGCTGTGCCCGAAGGGCGGGTGCCCGAGGTCGTGCCCCAGCCCGATCGCCTCGGTCAGGTCCTCGTTGAGGCCGAGTGCTCGCGCCACGGTGCGCGCGATCCCGCAAGCCTCCAGAGTGTGGGTGAGCCGTGTCCGGTAATGGTCGCCCTCGGGCGCGATGAAGACCTGAGTCTTGTGCTTCAACCGCCGGAACGCCTTTGAGTGGACGATCCGGTCACGATCCCGCTGGAATGGCGTGCGGAGGGGGCTGTCGGGCTCCTCGACCCGCCGCCGGGCCGGATAGGACGGGGTGGCCAACTCGGAGAGGTACTCGGCCTCCCAGGCTCGCACCCGGTCTTCCAGATTGGCTGTTGCGCCGTCCACCCTCACTGCCGGATCTGGATTCTCGACCGCATGCTCGCCATCTTCGCTCGTCGATCTTTACACCCCCGGCGCAGATAGGCTGGCGACCATGGCGCACACGGCCCTCGTCACCGGCGCTTCCTCTGGCATTGGGGAGGCATTCGCCCGGGCGCTCGCCGGGCGCGGCCATGACCTCATCCTCGTCGCCCGCCGCGAGGACCGGCTACGCGCCCTCGCCGACGAGCTGCCGACGGAGGCCAGGATCATCGGATGCGATCTCGCGAGCGAAGCGCCGTCAGTTCCGGCGCAGGTGGAGGCGCTCGGGCTTGATGTCGACCTGCTCGTCAACAACGCGGGATTCGGCACCTACGGTCGTTTCCACGAGATCCCGGAGGGTCGCGACGCGGAAATGGTCAGGGTCAACTGCGAGGCCGTCGTCACGCTCACACGCGCCTTCCTGCCCGACATGGTCGAGCGGGGTCGGGGCGGCGTGATCGTCGTCGCCTCCACGTCCGGCAACCAACCGCTCCCCTACACGGCCACCTACGCCGCCACCAAGGCCTTCGCCCAGTTCTTCGCCGAGGCCCTGCGCCAGGAGCTGCGCGGCAGCGGCGTGCGCGCGCTTGCCGTGAACCCCGGGCCGGTGCCCACCGAGTGGCAGCAGGTCTCCGGGGTCAGCACCCGCGAGCTCGGCGTTCCGGGGGAGATCTCGGCGGAGCAGGTGGCCGCCGAGGCGCTCGACGCCTTCGACCGCGACCGGCGCTCCGTGATTCCGGGGCGCGTGATCAGGACGTTCATGCGCCTGAGCAAGCCGAGCCCGCGCAGCATGCAGCTCCGGGTGACGGAGCGTCTGTACCGGCCGCGGAGCTAGCGGCGCTCCCGGTAGGCGGCGGGCCGAAGCTGCACGTGCGCATGATGCTCGAGCGTCTCGGAGATCGCCCGCTCTGCTTGCCGCAGCGCCAGCTCCTCGGCGGCCGGCGCCTCGGCGAGCGGCCTGGCGATCGCCTCGACCATGAAGCGGTGCGCCTCCTCGCGGAGGGCGAAGGAGCCGGCCTCGCAACTCGCGCAGACAACCCCGCCCGCCGCGCCCGAGAAGCCGGTCAGGTGTTCGGCCTCGCCGCAACGCGCGCAGGAGGCGAGCTCCGGGGAGAAGCCGGCAGCCAGCGCCAGCTTGAGGCGGAAGGCGAGCGCCGTCTCCAGCGCCCCCGCCCGGCCCGCGGCGGGGTCGTCGAGCATTGACAGGTAACGGCAGAGCAGGTTGTAGGCGGGCAGGTTCGGCTCTGCCGAGTCGAGCAGCCGCAGCACCGCGTCGCAGGCGCGGGCACCGGCCGCCAGGGCCGGTCCGGAGGAGCGCAGGCGCGGGAAGCCGTCGACCGTGGAGACCCCGGTCACGGTGAGCAGCTCGCCGCGCCCCTCGTGCAGCATCAGCTCGAGCCGGAAGAACGGCTCCAGCCGCCCGCCGAAGCGGGAGCGGGGTTTCCGCACTCCCTTGGCTATCGCACCGACCCTCCCCCGCCGCGCCGTGTACAGATGGAGGATCCGGTCCGCCTCGCCGTAGCGGATGCTGCGCAGGACGACGGCCTCCGTCTTCAGCGTGGTTCCGGCCATGACCGACCTACGTTGAACGACGCGCCGGACGGCGCGAGCGTCGGCGCGGCCGCCGCCGCAGCCGCACCTGGCAGGCGGGGCAGTAGTAGGTCGAGCGCCCGGCGACGACGATCCGCGCGATCGGCTCACCGCAGCGCGGGCACGGTTCCCCCTCTCGGGTGTGGACGAGGAACTCGTCCTGCATCGTCCCCCGCTCGCCGCGCCCGTCGCGATAGTCGTCGATCGAGGCGCCGCCCCCGTCGATCCCCGCCTCCAGGGCGGCGACGATCCCGTCGCGCAGCGCCTCGTGGTGCTCGGGCTTCATCGAGCCGGCGGGCGAGAGCGGGTGCAGGCGGGCCCGGAACAGCGCCTCGTCGGCGTAGATGTTCCCCACCCCAGCGATCGCAGACTGGTCGAGCAGGAAGGACTTGAGCGGCGCGGTGCGGCCGGCGGCGAGCTCACCCAGCACCTCGGCGGTGAACTCCGCGGAGAGCGGCTCCACCCCGAGCCGCGCGAAGCGCCGCTCGAGGTCCGCGTCGTCGATCAGCAACGCCTCCCCGAAGCGACGCACGTCCGTGAACCACAGCTCGCGTCCGTCGTCGAGCCGGAAGCGCGCCCGCAGGTGGCGCTCCGAGGCCGTGCGCTCCCCCTCATACAGGCGCATCCCCTCCGATGGATCGAGGGTCCGCTCGCCTTCGACCAGGACCAGGTTGCCGGTCATGCGCAGGTGCATGACCAGCGTCTGATCGCCGTCCAGCGCCAGCAGCAGGTACTTGCCGCGCCGCCCCAGTGCTTCAATCCTGCGCCCCGACACCGCCGCCTCCACCTCCGCCGGCGGCACCGGCCGCGTCCAGCGCGGGTCGTAGATCTCGAGCCGCTCGATCCGGTGCCCTTCGATCTCGGGCTCGAGTTGTCGGCAGACGGTCTCCACCTCAGGCAGCTCGGGCATCCCCCCCTTTTATCCGATCGAAGTCGCACTTAACCGCGCATACCGTGGATAGGTGCGACATCAAGCATTTGGGCCATCCGTTGGCAAGGGCGCCTACCCGCGGGTGCTGTCTGGAGACGGCCGGGTCACTCCGTCGCGCGGGGGTGGGCACGGAAGTAGACGTCCTTCAGCTGCTCGCCGGAGAGATGCGTGTACATCTGGGTGGTGGCGACGTCGGCGTGCCCGAGCATCTCCTGCACCGCGCGCAGGTCGCAGCCGCCGGCGAGCAGGTGCGTTGCGAAGCTGTGCCGCAGCGTGTGGGGGCTCATCTGCCCCGCCAGGCCGGCGGCGCGCGCGTGGCGCTGAACGATCTTGTAGAGCCCCTGGCGGGTCAGGGGCCCGCCCCGGAAGTTGACGAAGAGCTTCGCCTCGTGGCGTTCGCCGACCAGCTTCGGCCGCCCGGAGCGAAGGTAGGCGGAGACGGCAGCGATCGCCCGCCGCCCCAGCGGCACCAGCCGCTCCTTGGAGCCCTTGCCGTGGGCGCGCAGGTAGCCCTCGTGGAGGTCGACGTCCGACAGCTCCAGCCCGGTCGTCTCCGAGGCGCGCAGCCCGCACGCGTACATCACCTCCAGCAGGGCCCGGTCGCGCAGAGCGGTCGGCTCGCTGCCGCGCGGTGCCGCCAGCAGCTTCTGCACCTCGGCGTAATTGAGGACCTGCGGCAGCTTCTTGGCGCGGCGAGGCGCGCTCAGCGAGGCCGTTGGGTCGTCGCCGATCAGCTCGTCGCGGCGCAGGTGTTTGTAGAAGGAGCGCAGGCAGGCGGTCTTGCGGTGGATCGTCGCGGCCGAGCAGGGCGGCCGGTCGTTTCCCGTGGCCAGCTCGGCGAGGAAGTCTGAGATCTCAGCCGGCCGAGCGGCCAGTGGGTCGATCCTCCGCGCTGCCAGGAACTCGCCGTACTGGTGCAGGTCGGTGCGGTACGCGTTGAGCGTGTTGCGCGAGAGGCCGCGCTCCAGCTCGAGGTAGGAGAGGAAGTCGAGGACGAGGCTCTCGAAGCGCGGGTCGACGTCGACCCTCTCGGTTCGGGAAGGCGCCTGCACCGCGGTGGCCATGCCCGCTGGTTCGTGCGTGCTGCCCTCATCCCTTGCCGCGCAAGGTGGCGCCCGCGGCAAGCGGCGCAGCGAGGAAGAGCGGGTCCTCCTCGATGCCCCTGCCCATCGCCCGGGCCGGGAGGCCCGACGCCGTGTATCCGGACAGGTCGGCGGGCGCCTCGCGAAGCCGATGGCGCCAGGCGGCCGCCTCCGCGAGGCGGGCGGTGATGACAGGATTTCCCGCCGGGACCGGGACTTCGACCGCTCCCAGCAGCATCCGCATCACGGTGAGCGTGTGGTGGCTGACCGGGCGGTGGCGCTCGCGGGGATCGGCGCTCGAGAGGCGCGGCGAGAGGAGCGTCGGCATCCCCAGTGCGAGGGCCGCGTGGGCGGTGTCGAGCGCCGCTATGCCGCCGTGGCCCAACCGCGTCTCGGAGCCGATGATCCCAGGGCCCGGCCCCGCGACCACCGCCTCCCAGCCGAGGCGGTTGGCGGCGGCATCGAGCGCGCCGGCGACCGAGATCGCCTCCCCCTCGCCGCCGTACGCGGGAGCGGCGGTGAGGTGACCGCAGACCAGGCCGCGGTCCCGCAACTGCGCGACGTCCCGGCTCAGCGATCCCGGCAGGGCGCCGCCGGCCGTCTGCACGTACCCGAGCTTCAATCCCGGCCTGCCCTGAGCCGCCGCCCAGGCCGCGGGCGCCAGATGCGCGTGCAGCGGCAGCACGAGCACCGGTATGGACCGCTTCCCCTCCTCCGGTGTTCCTTTTCCGTCCCCGGGACGGTTTTCGAACACCGGAACCTCGACCGGCTCGACCGGGTGCTGGAGCGAGCTGTAGTTGAGCTTCATGACGTGCTCGCCCCCCCTCGCGCCGCCCGCAAGGCCCCGGGTCAGGTTGACGTGGACGATGTCGAAGCCCCCCGAGCCCAGTCCCAGGTCGACCGCGGCCACGTTGACCACGACCTCGTCCCCCTCGCGCATCTCGCCGAGCAGCGAGGTGTCGGCCCAGGCCTCCCGTCGCTCCCCCTCCACCTCGACGATCAGGGGGTCCTCGCCGACCACCCGGCCGCGTCGCAGCTTCAGCCGCCCGCTCACCCGGACTCCGCCGCCTCGGCGACGATGCCCTCGCAGACCTCCAGCATCGCGTCGAGGTTGCGCACCGGGACGGTCTCCTCAGGAGTGTGATTGGCCGTTGTGCCGTTCGCGAGCAGGACGCAGTCCACCCCAGCCGCGATCAGCGCGTTGGCATCGCTGCCGCCGCCGGTCGAGATTCGCGTCGGCTCGACGCCGGCCCGGCGCAGGCCGGCCTCGGCGAGCGGCAGCGAGGCCGAGGGGGGCCCCACCTCGTAGCCACGGAAGAGCTCCTCGACCCGCACGTCGACGTCGCAATCGTGCTCCCCCGCGCCCCAGGCGCAGGCCTCGCTCAGCTCGCCCGCCACCGCGGCCGCCCTGCCGGCGTCCAGGCTGCGCGCCTCGGCGACGATCTGGCAGTGGCCCGGCACGACGTTGCCGGAGGTCCCCCCGGCGATCACCCCGACGTTCGCCGTCGTCGCCTCGTCCAACCGCCCCAGCTCCATCCGCGAGACCGCGGCCGCGGCCGCGGCGATTGCGCTCGAGCCGTCCTCGGGCCGCATGCCGGCGTGCGCCTCAACTCCCGCGAAGTCGGCGACGACCTGCTGCTGGGTGGGCGAGGCGACGATCACCTCGCCGATAGGGGTCGCGTGGTCGAGGATGAAGCCGCAATCCGAGCGCAGGGAGCCGGTGTCGAAGGCCTTCGCCCCCCGCAGCCCCTGCTCCTCGGCGACGGTGAAGAGCAGCTCGATGCCGGCGGCGGGCGGATCGTCGGTGTGCCGCGCCACCAGCTCCATGAGCACCGCGACCGCCGCCTTGTTGTCGGCGCCGAGGATCGTCTCCCCGCGGCTGCGGAAGACGCCGTTCTCCTGCACCACCTCGATCAGCCCGGGATGGGGCACCGTGTCGATGTGGGCGCAGAACATCGCCCAGCGATCGCTGCGGCCGGGCAGACGCGCGACGATGTTGCCCGCACCCGCACGCGCCGGCCCCGCCGCATCATCCTCGCTCGCCTCCAGACCCAGGGCCCGCAACTCGGCCAGGATCGTGTCGGCGACCTCGCGCTCCTCGCCCGTCGGGCTGCGGATCTCGCAGAGCCTTACGAACATCTCGTGCAGCCTCTCCACGCGGAGAAGGCTAGTGGGCCAGCGACGAGTCCTCTCGCTCGATCTCCGCCCCTTCGGCAGGCCGCTCGCCGGCGTGGCGAGCCGCGGCGCCGACGAACTCGCGAAACAGCGGCTCGGGCCGGTTGGGCCGTGAGTTGAACTCGGGGTGGAACTGGGAGGCGACGAAGAAGGGATGGTCGGGCAGCTCGATCATCTCTACCAGCCGCTCGTCGGGCGAGGTCCCGCCGCAGATCAGGCCCTCGTCCTCGAGGCGGCGGCGGAGCTGGACGTTCACCTCGTAACGGTGCCGGTGGCGCTTGTAGATGACGGCCTCGCCGAAGATCTCCCGCGCCCGCGTCCCCTCGTGCAGTTTTACCGGGTCCGCGCCGAGTCGCATTGTCCCTCCCATCTCGGAGACCTCCTTCTGCTCGGGCAGCAGGTCGACCACCGGGAAGGGCGTCTCGGGATCGAACTCGGCGGAGTTGGCGCCTTCCATTCCCGCCACGCTGCGGGCGAACTCGACCACCGCGATCTGCATCCCGAGGCAGATCCCCAGGTAGGGGATCGAGCGTTCGCGGGCGATCCGCGCCGCGGCCACCTTGCCCTCGATCCCGCGCTCACCGAAGCCGCCGGGGATGAGGACGCCATCGGCGCCCTCCAGCCGCTCGGGCTCGAAGTTCTCGGAATCGACCAACTCGACGTCGACCTCGACGCCGTGGTGGAAGCCGCCGTGCTCGAGCGCCTCGATCACCGACTTGTAGGCGTCCGCCAGCTGCACGTACTTGCCGACCAGGGCGATCCGCACCTTCCCCTCGGCCGCGTCGGCGCGCCGCACCATCTCCTCCCACTCCGCCAGGTCGGGAGGCGGCGCCTCCATCGCGAAGTGGTCGAGCACCAGGTCGTCGACCCCCTCGGCCCGGAAGACCAGCGGCACCTTGTAGATGTTGTCGACGTCGTGGGCGGAGATCACCGCGTCGACCGGGAGGCTGGCGAAGAGGGCGATCTTGTTGCGGATGTCGCGGTCAAGCCGCCCCTCGGAGCGGCAGACCAGCGCATGCGGCTGGATTCCGATCCGGCGCAGCTCGTTGACCGAGTGCTGGGTCGGCTTCGTCTTCAGTTCTCCAGCGTGCCCGACATAGGGGACGAGGGTCAGGTGGACGAACATGCTCCGCCTCGGCCCCAGGTCGGTGTAGAGCTGGCGGATCGACTCGAGGAAGGGCAGCGACTCGATGTCGCCGACCGTGCCCCCGATCTCGGTGATCACGAAGTCGACCGCCTGCGACTCGGCGACGATCAGGATGCGGTTCTTGATCTCGTCGGTGATGTGGGGGATCACCTGCACGGTGGCGCCGAGGTAGTCGCCGCGCCGCTCCCGCTTGATCACCGAGTTGTAGACCGAGCCCGCCGTCACGTTGGAGGCCCGCGAGGTGTTTTCGTCGGTGAAGCGCTCGTAGTGGCCGAGGTCGAGGTCGGTCTCGGCGCCGTCCTCGGTGACGAAGACCTCGCCGTGCTGGAAGGGGCTCATCGTGCCGGGGTCGACGTTGATGTAGGGGTCGAACTTCTGCAGCTGGACCCGGAAGCCGCGCGAGACGAGGAGGCGGCCGATGGAGGCGGCGGCGATCCCCTTGCCGAGAGCCGAGACCACCCCGCCCGTGACGAAGATGAATCTCGTGTCGCCCTTGTCGGTCCGACTCATCGGAGGCTGACTCCCGCGAGCGTCGCAATCTGATTCTTCGCGAGCGGGAGTCGGTCGAACCCTTTCTTCATCTCCCGAGCGAGTCTAGCCATCGCAGTGGCGGAACCGACTCGATCGTCGCCGAGATCGAGCGCAGCTCCCCGTAGACGGTCAGCGCCGCCACCGCGGTGAGCGCGATCAGGCGCCCGTCGCCGCCGAGGGCGGTCAGCAGCCAGACGCCGGCGACCGCCCCGACCAGGTTGGACCCGGTGTCGCCGAGCATCGCTCGCTCCCGCAGCGTGAACCAGGCACCGACCGCGATCGGCCCGACGAAGATCCCCAGCAGCTCCAGCGGGACCACCGTCCAGGCGCCGAGGCAGAGGCCGAGGCCGAGCAGTGCCAGGCCCTTCTCCGCCCGGCCCGGCCGCAGATCGAGCAGGTTGAAGGCGTTCGTGGCGAGGATCAGCAGCGCGACGTCGGCGAGGTAGCGCCCCGACTCCAGGCCGCGGCCGGAGACCACATACGCGGCGAGGGCGAGGGCGCCGATCGCCTTGATCGCCCCAGTCGAGAGGCGCCCCTCGCGCAGCGCCCGGGCGTGGCCGCGCCAACCGCGCGGAGCGTCGGCCACCCCTCCCCTCCCCAGCGAGTCGTCGAGGAAGCCGAGGAAGGCGACCCCGAGCAGGTAGGGAAGCCAGCGGCGCAGCTCGGGGTCGAGCAGGTCGAGGCTGGCGCGATCGTCGAGGAAGGCGAGCGGCGCCAGGGCGACAAGCGCCGCGGTCGCCAGGACGGCGCCGAGCGGGAATGCCGTCTCCGCCCCCCGGAAGTTCTGCCGGACCAGCCCGGCGTCGCGCAGGCCGCTCACCCCCGCCGGGACGATCAGCAGGGCGACCGCGACACCGACCGGGAGGCCGAGCCAGGTCACCGGCGCGCGGGCGCGGGGCCGAGCAGGTCCGGAAGCAGGCTGTCGGCGCTGCCCTTGACGCCGAAGCTTCCCTCCGCTCCCCGCAGGGCGAGGACCGTCGCCAGCCGGCCGGCGACCAGGTCGACGTGGTCGATGCTCGTCAGGTCGTTGCCCTGGAAGAAGGAGATGGAGGACGGTTCGGCGCCGATCGGCTCGACCCCGACCGCCGTCGCGCGCGTCGCCACGATGCCCTGCGCCAGCCCCGACTCGATCCGGCTCGCCGTGGAACGCTGCACCTGCCCCATGTCCTGCGGCTGGGACCGCACGACGATCACCCCGTCCAGGAGGCGGAAATTCCCGCTGGCGCGGGAGAAGAGCTGGCTGCGCACGCGCTCCAGCAAACCGCCGCCGAGGACGAGCTGCCGCCCCACGCCTACCCCGAACTCCGCCTGGGCCTCGGGGTCCTGAGCCAGGTTGGCGAAGCGGCTGCTCGAGAGCTCGCCCGCGAGGCCGCGCAGGTCGACGGGCTCGCGCACCACGCCGACCGCCACCAAGCGGCCGCCGGTCGGCTCGAGCGTCTCCTCGATCGCCGCAGAGACCCCGCCGGACAGGCCCCCCAGGGCGACGATCCCTATCCGCATTCCCTGCAGCCGATCGCGCGCGAGCACGGGATAGACGCGCTCGGCAAACTCGTTGGAGTAGCCGAGCTCCGCGCTCAGCTGATCGGCTCGTTCGCGCGCGTCCTCGAGATTGCCGGTCAGGCTGCGCTCCAGGTCCTTGCGGGTGTCGGTGAGGGTGTCGCCGCCGAGGGCGGCGCCGATCACCACACCGATCGCCAGGGCGACGAAGACGGCGATCAGCGATGTCGCGTGGTAGCGCGCGCTGTAACCCATTGAAGCGGAAGCCTAGAGGCGCGTTCGCTTCTACAGCTCCAGCCAGATCTTCAGCTTCAGCCAGAGCAGATCGGCAAGCTCGCTGAGTGCAGGCGAGGCGATCACGACGACCGCCAGCAGAATCATGAAGGCGCCCAGGAACAGGGCTGCGGGGCCGAACCCCGGGCCAGGGTTGTAGAGGCGGCTCACCCCCTTCGCGTCGACCAGCTTCTCGCCGATCCTCAGCCGGGTGAGGAAGGTCGACGACATCCCGCCGCGGTTGCGGTCGAGGAACTCGATCAGGTTGAAATGGGCGCCGACGCTGACGATCAGGTCGGCCCCCTTCTCGAAGGCCATCAGCATCGCCACGTCCTCGCTGGTGCCGGCGGCCGGGACCAGGGTGTGCTCCAAGCCCATCTCCAGCAAACGCTCGCGACCGGGCGCGCGACCGTCCGGGTAGGCGTGCACGATCAGCTCGGCACCGCTGCGAAGCGCCGCGTCGCCGGCCGAGTCCATGTCTCCGAGAATCACATCGGGCCGCAGCCCCGCCTCGAGTGCCCCGTCGGCGCCCCCGTCGACGGCGACCACGACCGGCCGCACATCCCGGATGTAGGGCCGGAGCGCCTTCAGGTCGCCCCGGTGGTGGACGCCGCGGACGACGATCAGCACGTGGCGGTCGCGGAATGACGTTCGGGTCGGCGGGAACTCGATGCTCCCGGTCAGCAGGTCGGTCTCCATCCGCACGTGGGCGACCGTGTTCTCGGCGAACTCGGCGAGCGCCTCGTCGACCCGCTCCCGCTGCGCTTCCAGCCTGGCCTCGAGCTCCTCGACGTCGAGCACGCGCCCGTTGAGGACCTCCCGGCCGCGGAAGCTCACAGCGCCACCGCGCACGGTGATCGGGTCCCCGTCGTGCAGAAGCTCGAACGGGTTCGCGTCGAGCACGTCGACCAGAAGGACACCCGCGCGTACAAGCAGCAGGGGACCCGCGTTGGGGTAGCGGCCGTCGCTCGACTCCGAGGCGTTCAGAACCGCCCGCACGCCGGTCGCGACCAGCTCCTCAGCGGCGATCCGGTCGACGTTGAGATGGTCGATGACCGCTACGTCGCCGGGGCCGAGGCGCTTCACCAGATCCTTCGTGCGTCGCCCG
>DASUUD010000091.1:0-2000 GCA_036374255.1 Solirubrobacterales bacterium
ATCGCGTGCGAGCCGACGGTAACCGAACGTCCACTCATCGGCCAGGAGGGTCAGGCCCCGCCCCTCCCAGAGCAGCAACACCGAGAAGGCGACCATCGCGCTCCCCAGCAGTGCCCAGGCGATACGGGCTCGCAGCTCTGCACCCCATGCGTCCCAAGGCACGGCGGACAGCCTAACCGCCTCCGCCCGCGGCCGATGAAGAGGCACCGACTAGGCTCACGGCAGTGAGCCCCCAGCCAAGGCACGAGGTTTCCGAGCTGAGACACCGGGCAGGCGAGCTGTCCTTCGACGCGCAGATCGGCGATCGGAGGGAGCGCGTCTGGCTGCGCACCGACAGCGGGGAGCCGACCAGTGCCGAAGCGATCCTGCCGGCCTGCCTGATGCCGGCCATGCGACATGGGGGAACGCTCGGCCTCCCGGTGTCGATCAGCCCGATCCTGTTGAGGGGACAGCGGAAGTACCAGGCGATTCAGCACGCCTGGTCGTTCGGCTGGGAGTTCGGCGAGCCATCCCTACAGGAGGTGGAGGTCGTCGCCGAAGCCTCAGCCCCGGAGCGCTCCTCGCCCACCGGTCGGGTCGCGGCCTTCCTGAGTGGCGGGGTCGATTCGTGGTCGACGGTACTCGATCATCCCGAGCTGACCGACCTGATCTTCGTGCGCGGATTCGACCTGCTCCTCGACGTGCCGCACCACGCCGAGCTCGTGGACGAGGTCGAGTCGCGCCTGCGCGGCGCCGCCGCAGACCTGGGTCTGACCCTCCACGTCGTCGAAACGAACCTCAGATCGCTCTCCGATCCCTTCGTGCGTTGGGAGGCCTACAACAGCTGTGCCCTGGCGGTCGTCGCTCTGTTCCTCAGCCCGCGCTTCGACAGGGTGCTGATCACGGGTGAACACGACTATGAAGTCCAGGAACCGCTGGGACCGGGGCGCCTCGTCGACACCCTCTGGAGCACCGAGAACCTCGAGGTCGAGGAAGCCGGCGGCCGTTACAGCCGGGTCGAGCGGCTCTCGATGATCGCCGGCAATCCGATCGTCCAGCGCACCCTGAGGGTCTGCTGGGTGAACCCCGACGGCGCCTATAACTGCGGCAAGTGCAGCAAGTGCCTTTGGGTGATGATCCTGCTCGAGGCGCTGGGCCTCCGGCCGCAGATCCAGACCTTCCCCCCCGAGCTGGACCCGGAGCCGTTCGCCACGATGCCGGTCGGGTGGAAGGGGGCTCTGGTCTTCCGAGAAGACATTCTGGACGCGGTCCGGGAGGCGGGCAGGGGCGACCTCGAGCCCTTCGTCGAAGCCTCCGTCGAGGGGGGCAAACGCAAATACGGCCTGCCAGCCGACTACCAACGGCGGAGTCGACCGCGGCCGCCGCCCCTGAACGCCACGGCCCAGACGCGCACCCCGTCCGCGGAGGAGACGCTCAGGGAGGTGCTGGAGTCCCGCTCGTGGAGGCTCACGGCGCCGCTGCGCAGGGCGGGAGCCGCGCTGCGCCGCCGGCGCGCCTAGGGACGCCGCTCGCCCCTCAGTCGCAGCATCGGCACCCGCCAGACGGCCTCGGCGACGATCGAGCGGCCCATCTTCGAGGAGCCGGCGCGCCGGTCGCGGAAGACGATCGGCACCTCGACCACGTCGAAGCCGAGGCGGATCGCCCGGTAGGTCATCTCGACCTGGAAGGCGTAGCCGCGCGAGCGGATCGAGTCGAGGTCTATCGCTTCGAGGACCTCGCGGCGGAAGCACTTGAACCCCCCGGTCAGGTCCCGCACCCCCAGGCCGAGGACCAGGCGCGCGTAGGCGCTGCCGCCGCGGCTGATCCCGCGCCGCAGGGCGCTCCAGTCGTTGATCCCGCCGCCCGGGACGTAGCGCGAGCCGATCACCAGGTCGGCGCGCCGGGCGGCCTCCAGCATGCGGGGCAGATAGGCGGGGTCGTGCGAGAAGTCGGAGTCCATCTCGAGCACCAGCGCCGCCCCCTCCGCCAGGGCGCGGCGGAAGCCCGCGATATAGGCGGGG
>DASUUD010000092.1:0-8516 GCA_036374255.1 Solirubrobacterales bacterium
CGAACCGCGAATTCGTGATGGAGAAGAACCCGCAATTCGACTCGGACACGGTTCCCGGCGTGCCGGTGGCGAACGTCGAGCAAATCACGGCGAAAATCGTCCCCAACCTCAGCCAGCAGACCCAGGACGTGATCGACAACCGGCTCGACTACATCATGGACCCGCCGGCCGCTGACCTGAAGGCGGAGGTGATCGAGCGCTTCGGGCCTGACGGGAGCGAAAATCAGCGCTTCGAGGAATTCGCCACGCTCTCCACCTACTTCTTCTTCATGAACGAGCGGACCGAGCCGTTCGACGACCAGAAAGTCCGGGAAGCGGTCAATATCGGCATCGACAAGCCGGCGCTCGCCCGGCTCTTCGCCGGCGAGCTGGCCCCAGGATGCTCCTTCCTGCCACCGGATATGCCGGGTTACACGGAGGAGATCGACCTCAGCGGCTGCCCGTGGGGGAACCCGAACGAGGCGCCGAACCTGGAGCGGGCCAAACGGCTGCTGCGCGAGGCCGGCGCCGAGGGCGCCGAGGTGACCGTCTGGGGCAACAGCGACGACCCGACGCCGAAAGTCACCCAGGCGTACGCCGATCAGCTCAATCAAATCGGCTTCGACGCAGAGCCGAAAATCATCAACGGCGCCGTCTACTTCCAGACGATCGGCAACCAGGAGACCGAAGCGCAGACGGGGTTCTTGAACTGGTTCGCGGACTTCCCTCACCCGCTCAACTTCTTCTTCCTCCTCGACGGCGACACGATCCAGCCCACCAACAATCAGAACATCAGCAACACCGACGATCCGCGGATCAACGAGGAACTCGACGAGCTGCGCGGGGAGTCCGACCTGACGGCGGTCACCGACCGCTGGGAGGGGCTGAACGACCACGCGGTCGAGAGCGCGTACCTCGCCCCGTACGGGCACACGAAGCTGACCGCGTTCGTCTCCGATCGGATCGACTTCGAGGAGTGCGTGGTCGTGCACCCGCTCTACTACGTCGACTTCTCGCGCTTCTGCCTGAAGAGCGGCGAGTAGGCGGCGGCTGGGCTCCGGAGGGGGCGCCGGAGCGCCCCCTCCTTTTTGCGGGATCGCGCCGCGGATAATGCGCCCCGTGGCTTCCAATAGCCAAGGGGCCTCCGGCGCGCCCGGGACCGAGTTCTCCCTCGACGCGTCCTCCGAGCTGGCGCACGACCCCGCCGAGCGGCCCGGCCTCGGGCCGTGGCGGCTCACGGCGCGGCGCCTACGGCGGAACCGGGTGGCTCTCGCCTTCGGCCTGCTCTTCCTTCTCCTGGTCGGGGCCTGCCTCGCGGCGCCGCTCTGGGCCGACCACGTCGCTCACACGACGCCCGAGGAGAACCACCTCTCCGAAACGGTCGAGATCGACGGCGAGCCGACTGAAGTCGTGGACCCGCTCGGCAAGCCGATCGGACCGACCTGGAGCGGGCGCTTCTTCCTCGGCGCCGACAACAACGGCCGCGACATCATGGTGCGGCTGCTCTACGGCGGGCGCAACTCGCTGCTGGTCGGGATAACGGCGGCACTGGGCACGATCCTGCTGGGGCTCGTGCTGGGCCTGCTCGCCGGCTATTACCGCGGCCCCGTGGACGGCGTGATCTCGCGGGCGATGGACGTGCTCTGGGCCTTTCCGGTGATCCTGCTCGGCGTCGCGCTGGGGACGGCACTCGCCCTGGGCGGCCTCGAGCTCGGGCCGCTGACGATCGAAGGGGACTCTCTGCTGATCCCGATCCTGATCATCGCGGTGATCTACGTCCCCTACCTGGCGCGTCCGGTGCGCGGCCAGGCGCTGCTGCTCCGAGAGCGCGAGTTCGTCGAGGCGGCGCGCGCTCAGGGGATGCGGTCGACCCGGATCATCTTCAGCGAGGTGCTGCCCAACGTCACCTCGACCCTTGTGGTCTTCCTGCCGCTCATGGTCGCCAACGCGATCCTGCTCGAGGCGGCCCTCTCCTTTCTCGGCGCAGGCGTACAGCCGCCCAACCCCTCCTGGGGGACGATGATCGACGAAGGGGTCGAACGGGTCATCTCGGCCCCGCATTTAGCGGTGGTCCCGGGCGTGATGCTGGTGCTCACCGTCCTCTCCCTCAACGTCTTCGGCGAGGGCGTGCGCGACGCGCTCGATCCCAAAGCCAGGGTGAGGATCGAGCACTGATGGGCTCCGCGATGACGCGTTTCGTCGTCCGCCGGCTGATCTCGATGGCCTTCGTGCTGTTCGCCGTCTCGGTGCTCGTCTTCCTGATCTTCAACGTGCTGCCGAGCGGCGACCCGGCGGTGCGCATGGCGGGCAAGATCCCGACCGAGACGCAGGTCGAGGCGATCCGCGAGGAGTGGGGCTTCGACGAGCCGCTCTACGTCCAGTACGCGACGATGATGAAGAAGCTCTTCACCGGCGACATGGTCTCCTACCTCAACCAGCTCAACGTGGCCGAGGAGATCTGGAAGGGCCTGCCCCGCACCCTGGCGCTGGCGGTCGGGGCGGGGATCATCTGGATGGCCTTCGCGATCGCCTTGGGCGTGTACAGCGCGCTGCGGGCGGGGCGCATCTCCGACCACCTGCTCAACGTGCTTGCCCTGATCGGGATCTCGATGCCGGTCTTCTGGCTGGGAGCCCTGCTCGGCCATTACCTGGGAACCGAGGCCGGGATTTTCCCCAGCAGCGGCTACGTGGAGTTCCTCGACAGCCCGACCCAGTGGCTCTGGCACCTGATCCTGCCCTGGTTCGCGCTCTCCTTCCTCTTCATCGGCTTCTACTCGCGGGTGCTGCGCTCGGACATCCTCGAAACGATGGGGGAGGATTACGTGCGGACCGCGCGCGCCAAGGGTCTGACGGAGCGCCGGGTGATGCTGCGGCACGTGCTGCGCAACTCGCTGGTCCCCATCGTCACTCTCTGGGGCCTCGACTTCGGTGCGGTGATCGGCGGCGGCGCGATCCTCACCGAGACCGTCTTCAACCTGCAGGGGGTCGGGCAGTACGCGGCCGAATCGATCGACCAGCTCGACCTGCCGCCGATCATGGCCGTGACCATGTTCGGCGCCTTCTTCATCGTCGTCTTCAACGCGATCGTCGACATCGCCTACGCGGCGCTCGACCCACGCGTCAGGCTCGAGGGGGGGACGGGAAGGTGAGCGCCGAGCGTGAAAGCGAGCATCTCTGGCTCTTTGCGCCGCGAGCGAAGCACGGGGATTCATGAGCGCCGGGAAGCCGCTGCTGGAGGTGCGCGACCTCGAGGTCTCCTTCACTACCGAGGAGGGCGTCGTCCATGCCGTGGACGGGGTCGGCCTCGAGGTCTGGCCGGGGGAGGTGCTGGCGGTGGTCGGCGAGTCGGGAAGCGGCAAGTCGGTGAGCGGGCTGACCCTGATGGGGCTGACCCGCGGCCCGAACGCCTCGATCTCCGGCACCGCCCGCTTCGAGGACACCGAGCTGATCGGCGCCTCCGGGGAGGCGCTGCGGCGCATTCGCGGCGACCGGATCTCGATGGTCTTCCAGGACCCGATGAGCTCGCTCGACCCCGTCTACCGGGTGGCCGACCAGATCGTCGAGCAGATCCGCGCCCATCGGGACCTCCCGGCCCGGGAAGCCAGGCGGCGCGCGGTGGAGCTGCTGGACGCGGTCGGCATCCCGGACGCGGCGAGGCGGGCCAACTCCTACCCCCACGAGCTCTCGGGGGGGATGCGGCAGCGTGCGATGATCGCGATGGCCCTCTCCCTCGAGCCATCCCTGCTGATCGCCGACGAGCCGACGACCGCGCTCGACGTGACCATCCAGGCGCAGATCATCGAGCTGCTGCGAGGGCTGAACGCCGATCGGGGACTGGCGATCGTCCTCATCACCCACGACATCGGCGTGATCGCCGAGATCGCCGACCGCGTCGCGGTGATGTATGCGGGGAGGATCGTCGAGCAGGGCGCGATCGACGAGGTGTTCTACAACCCCCAGCACCCCTATACCTGGGGACTGCTTGGATCGCTGACCAGGATCGACCGGCCCCGGCCAAAGCGCCTGCCCCAGATCCCAGGGCTTCCTCCGACGCTGCTCTCTCCGCCCGCCGGCTGCCACTTCCGGCCCCGTTGCGCCCATGCGTTCGACCGTTGCACGGAGGTCCCGGAGCTCGCGCAGCGGCTCCCGCAGGCGCCGGACCACCTCGATCGCTGCTGGCTCTCCCCGAAGGACAAGCGCCAGGCCCGCGAGGTCCCCCGATGAGCGCCGAGCCCCTGCTCGAGGTTCGCGGGCTGGTCAAGCATTTCCCGGTTCGGGCGGGCCTGCTGAGCGAGCGGCAAGCGGGCAGCGTGCGGGCCGTCGACGGCGTCGACCTCGCGGTGGGCCCGGGCGAGACGCTGGGGCTGGTCGGCGAGTCGGGATGCGGCAAGTCGACCCTCTGCCGCTCCGTGCTGCGCCTGATCGAGCCGACTGCAGGCTCGATCCGCTTCGAAGGCCGGGAGCTGGTCGGCATGGGACGCCGCGAGCTGCGCTCGCTGCGGCCGCGCATGCAGATGGTCTTCCAGGATCCCTACGCTTCGTTGAATCCCCGCAAGCGGGTCGGCGAGATCATCGCCGCGCCCCTGAAGCTACATGGGCTCGCCTCGGGGACGGCGCTGAGGCGAAGGGTGGGCGAGCTGCTCGATCGTGTGGGGCTGTCGCCGGGGCACTACAACCGCTTCCCGCACGAGTTCTCGGGTGGGCAGCGCCAGCGGATCGGCATCGCCCGCGCCCTGGCGACGGGGCCCCGGCTGATCCTGGCCGACGAGCCGGTCTCTGCGCTCGATGTCTCGATCCGTGCGCAGATCGTCAACCTCCTCGACGATCTCCAGCGGGAGCTGGGGATCTCCTATGTCTTCGTCGCGCACGACATCGGCGTCGTCAGGCACGTCTCCGACCGAATCGCCGTGATGCACGCGGGCAGGATCGTCGAGCAGGGAACCGCCGATCAGGTCTGCGAGCGTCCATCGGACCCCTACACTCGAACGCTGATCTCGGCTGTGCCGATCCCGGATCCCCGCGAAGCGCGGGCCCGGAGCGGCAGACTGCAGCGACGGTGACCCTCCCACTCTCCCCGCCGATCAAGCCGCAGCTCGCGCTGACCCGCAAGCAGCTGCCCCTCGGAGAGGAGTGGGCCTACGAGGAGAAGCTCGACGGCTTCCGGGCGATCGTCTTCGTCGACGGGGACGATGTCTACATCCAGTCGCGAGGCGGCAAAGCGCTTGCCCGCTACTTCCCCGAGCTGGGGTTCGCGCCGGGGCGATACGTGCTCGACGGCGAGCTGGTGATCCGTGACGGCGACGGGGGGGTGCGGTTCGACGCGCTGCAGATGCGGATCCATCCGGCCGAGTCGCGGATCGCGCTGCTGGCGAAGGAGATCCCGGCCGAGTTCGTCGCCTTCGACCTGCTCGCAGAGGACGACGAGGCGCTGCTCGAACGGCCGCTCAGCGAGCGGCGCGCCCGCCTTGATGCCCTGGCGAAGCAAACCGGGGTGGGGCTGAGCGAGCTGACGACCGACCCGGATCGGGCCGAGCGCTGGCTGCGGAGCGCCGAGGGGGCGATGGCGAAGCAGCTCGATGCGCCCTACACGCCCGGCAGGCGCAAGGGGATGGCCAAGATCAAGCGCGAGAGAGAGATCGACTGCGTCGTGTTGGGCTGGCGGCCGGGGAAGGAGGAGGGGACGGTCGGCTCGCTGATCCTCGGGCTCTACGACGGCGACGAGCTTCGCCCGGTCGGCCACATCTCCGGATTCAGCGCGGCCGAAAAACGCGCCCTGCGAGAGCTGCTGGCGCCGCTGGAGACCGGCGAGCGGGGCACGGCCGAGCCGAGCCGCTGGACGGGCGGCCGCGACCTCGAGTGGGTGGCCCTGCGGCCGGAGCTGGTGATCGAAGTCGGCTACGACCACGCAAGCGCCGGGCGGATCCGCCATGGCGCGAGGTTCCGCAGGTTCCGGGACGACAAGGACCCGCGGGAATGCACCTTCGACACCCTGGATGAAGGTTAGGAAGAGGTCAGTGGCCTCTCGCCCGGACAAGTGCCGGTCTAATTAGACCGGCACTTTGAGCATCCGCCCGTTCGAGAGGTCACCGACCCCTCCCCAGCCGCCGCCGCAACCATCCGAGACCAGCAACCTCCGCCCAGCCGCCGTCGGACTCAGAACAGGGCTTGCTGGTGCCCGGGCTGTCCCGAAGCACGCATGGCCGCGTCAGCTACCCGCCGCCCGTTGCGAGCGGGCTTCGGCCCTGGAGGAGACTTCGCTTTGCGCTGGGCCTGGCTCTTGTCTCTTCGGGTGCGGCCCCAGCCCTTGACGACCTTGGTCACCCTGCCTCGCTGCTTCGCCGGCAGATACGCCCGGCCGCCCGAATAGAGCTGTTCGTACTTGGGAAGGAGGTCGGGGCGTTTCGCTTCCAGCCAGCCGAAGAAGACGTCGCGCACCTCATCGCGCAGGTGGAGGGCTACGCCGCCGAGGAAGGTGGCGCCGGCCTCGCGGGCGCGCTCGACGATCGGCTCAACCTGCGCGGCGCTGTCGTTGATGCCCGGCATCAGCGGCGCGATCAGCACGCCCGAGTCGATGCCGCGGCGTCGCAGCTCGGCGACCGCGTCGAGGCGGGCGGCGGGGCTCGGCGTGTGCGGCTCGGTCGCCCGCCAGACCTTCTCGTCGAGTGTTGGCACAGAGAGGTTGACCGACACCGGCAGCCGCCTGGACATCCGCTCGTAGATCTCCAGATCGCGCATCACCAGCGGCGACTTGGTCAGCACCGATACCGGCGTATCCGCCTCCTCCAGCGCCGAGAGGATCTCCGGCATCATCCGGTAGCGGCTCTCCACCCACTGGTAGGGGTCGGTGTTCGTCCCCAGCGCCACCAGCTCCCGCCTCCAGCTCGGTCGCGCCAGCTCCGCCCGGAGCAGCTCCGGCACGTTCACCTTCACGACGATCTCCCGCTCGAAGTCCCGCCCCGCGTCGAAACCGAGATACGTATGGGTCCGCCGGGCGAAGCAGAATTTGCACGCATGAGTACACCCCCGATAGGCGTTGATCGTCCAGCTGAAGCCGTAGCGCCCGCCTGGAACGTGATTGAGCGCTGATTTCGCCCTCACCTCATGGAAGTTGATCCCCATCGCCTCCGGCGCGTCGAAGGTGCGAACGACCGTCCCGTCGCCGACTCCCGGAAGATGGAGGTCGTTCTCCTTCTCGACTCTCTGCTCGTCCCACCGCATGCGAACACATGTTCGCACAGCTGTCCGACGGCTTCCGCCCCGTGATCGCCGGCCCCGCGAGTGTGGGGCGGGGATCGGCAATCCCCCGAACGGACGGATACTCAAAGCGCCGGGCTAATTCGCCCGGCGCTTGTCCGGGCGGGGGGTTGCCGATCCCCGCCTCAGGGCAACCTGCCCGCGATCACGTAGCGGAGCACGTCGACCACCTGCTCCGCCGTGCGCGCCGTCGCCTGGGCGGCGCGGTCGACCTCCTTCAGCGCGTGGTCGAGGTCGGGGTCATGGAGGGTGATGATCGGCTTTCCCAGGGCCGCGGCGAAGCCGGCGTCAAAGGCGGCGTTCCACTGCCGGTATTTGTCGCCGAAGCGGACGACGACCACGTCGGCCGCACGGATCAGCGTCTGGGTGCGAACGGCATTCACCCCCGCGCCCTTGTGGTCGCGCCAGAACGGCTCGACCTCCTCGCCGAGGGTGCCGGTCCCGGCGTCGTCGGAGGCCGCGTGGTCGGTGACCGGCGCCGAGAAGGAGACCGGCAGCCCGGCCTCGCGTGCCCCCGCCTCGATCCGCTCGCGCCAGTCGGAGTGGATCTCCCCTGAGAGGTAGACGCTCCATTCCCGCTCCTCGCTCACGCCCCCACCTCCTCGAAGTGCTTGCTCAGCATCGTCACCTGGCCCTGGTAGTTCGACCCCAGCTCCTCGCCGTAGAGGCGCTCGGCGGGGGCGCTGGTCCGCTCCAGCGCCAGCTTGCAGACGGGCTGGCGGTGCTCGACCATGAAGGAGACGTCACGCGCTCTCACCTCGAGCGCCGCCCGGCTGCCGTGGCGGTCGCCTGCCGGGTCGTAGCCGAAGCCGGGATCGAAGAAGCCGGCGTAATGGGTGCGAAGCTCGCCGGCGGTCGGGTCGTAGGCCATCATCTCGGCGGCGATCTGGGGTGGGATGCACACGCCCTCCGCCGAGAGCAGCAGGTAGAAGATCTCCGGCTCCAGCACGATCCGGCCGCCGCGCTCGGGGAAGACCGGGTCCCAGTAGTCGGTCCAGCGGTAGGCGCGCACCCTCGAGAGGTCGATCGGCAGGCTGTTCTTCTTGGCCCGGTAACCGACGATCCGGTCGCTCGGGCCCGAGAGGTCGACGCTTAGGAAGAGCCCTTCCGCCAGCGCCAGCTCCGACTCCCGCAGGGCGTGAGAGTCGAGGTAGAGCAGCGGGAACTCGTCCTGCAGCTCGCGGATCTCAGCGTCGGAGAGGCGCACCTCGCCGCGCGCCAGGCGCAGCTGGTTGAGCGAGAGGCCGGAGCGGACCTGGATCGCGAAGGAGCGCGGCACGATC
>DASUUD010000093.1:0-2521 GCA_036374255.1 Solirubrobacterales bacterium
AAGCCTGAATTCGGCGCTGCGCGACTCGCTGCTTCTCGGTCCTGCGCGACGTCGTCTCGTCGCTTTCCGCCACGTGGACAACATACTCTCGAACCCGCCGCTTGACCCGGTCACTAACCTCGTGGCGGTGAGCGCACCGACCCGCGACGAGGCCTGGGAGCTGTTCTGCGAGTGGACGGGGTCCGACCCTCTGCGCAAGCACGTGCTCGGGGTGGAGGCGGCGATGCGCGCCTACGCCCGCAAGTACGGCGAGGACGAGGAGCTCTGGGCGGTTACGGGAATCCTCCACGACCTCGACTACGAGCGCCATCCCGACCCCGACAGCGGCCACCCGCGCATCGCCATGGAGCTGTTCGAGGAGAGGGGCTACCCGCAGGAGCTGATCGACGCGGTCGCCGGCCACGCCCCCTACCTCGGTGTGCCTCGGGAGACGCGCCTGGCGAAAGCGCTGTTCGCGGTCGACGAGCTGACCGGGTTCATCTTCGCCGTCGCGTTCGTGCGGCCGACCGGCATCGTCGGGATGAAGCCCAAATCGGTGAAGAAGAAGTTGAAGCAGCCGAGCTTCGCCGCCGCCGTCGACCGCGAGGAGATGCGCCGTGCCGCCGAGGACCTGGGGGAGGACTTCGACGAGCACCTGACCTTCGTGATCGCGGCGCTGGAGCCCCACGCCGAGGAACTCGGCCTCACCGGCTCCTGAGGATCGGCGCTTCTTGACCCTCTAGCGATCGGGCCGGACCGAGCGAAGCTCGATCTCGTAGCGCTCGGTGTAATCGGCGCTGAGCGTGCCGCTGGATGAGGCGTCGGTCAGAGAGCGCCGGCGGAGCAGGAGCCCGTCGCTGCGGCGGCGCCAGTCCTCTTCGATGGCGGAGCCGGAGTAGTTGCCGAGCAACCGCAGCTCGGTCCTGGTATGGACCGCCTCGAAGCTCCTCTCGCCCACTCTTACCCCCTCCATGCCGAGCACGCGGAAGCGGCTCTCCCTGGAGCTGTCGTCGGTCTCGCAGTGGCCCCGCCATTCCATGCCCGGCCTCAGCCTTGGCGGGCCGGGGCGCACGGGTTCCCGGCATCGGTAGAGGACCTCCCTGCGGACCCCGACGAACTCGTGCAACTCGTCGATCGAGACGAGCCGGTAGCCCCCCGGTGCGCGGCAGCTCACCTCCTCCGTCCATCGAGTGACGAGAACCTGCCAGCGCTCGATCATGCCGCAGCGGTTTGGGATCACCGAGAGCGTGGAGTTTCCTGGGTAGTCGTGGCTGCTACTCAGGATCCCGAGCGCCGCGTCGACCGACTCGCCGCCGCGGGTGGAGTAGCGATAGACGCCCGGTTCCGGTTCGCCCGGCCGAGCGGCGAGCGCACCGACCGCACGCTGCCTGAAGATGCGCACCGCTTCCCCCACCGCCACCGGCGAGACCTCATCATGGGGAATCGCCCGCCAAGCGACGTAGCCGGCGACGACGCCGCATGCGATCGCCGCGATGGCGATGTAGCGGCGCCGAGGCACAGGCCGGATTCAAGCAGCCGCCAGGCTCTTGGGCCATTGGGAGGAAAATGCCGCGAGCGTGTCGATTCCGGCGGGTCCCGTTCGTCGTAGTGGGTAGAGACACGAGTGCCGGCTGCGCCGGGCTCAGTCAGACGACAGAAAGGACCCCACGATGAGAGTGATGGCGATCGTCAAGGCGACCGAGGACTCCGAGGCGGGCGTGATGCCGAGCGAGGAGCTGCTCGCCGAGATGGGTAAGTTCAACGAGGAGATGGTCGAGGCCGGGGTGCTGCTTGCCGGAGAGGGCCTGCACCCGACCTCGAAGGGGGCGCGGGTCAGCTTCGGCGGCGAAGGCGACCGGACCGTGATCGACGGCCCCTTCCCCGAGACCAAGGAGCTGATCGCCGGCTACTGGCTGATGCAGGTGGGCTCCTTCGAGGAGGCGGTCGAGTGGATCAAGCGCTGCCCCAACCCGCACAACGAGCCCGGCGAGATCGAAATCCGGCAGGTCTTCGAGCCCGAGGACTTCGGCGAGGAGTTCACGCCGGAGCTACGCGAGCAGGGGGAGCGCATCCGGGCCCAGGCGGAGCAGAACCAGTAGCGCCGACCACGCCGCGTGGGGGATAATCAAATCCCCTCCCGGGCGGTTAGCTCAGTTGGGAGCGCCTGCCTTACAAGCGTTCCGGTGGAGACGCCCAGATGCCGCGTTCTGGGCTCTCAGAGCGGTTCTGCTCAAGTCGGTCGACACCGCCCGTCGTATCGGATACGACCGGATAAGACGGGATTTGGGCAGGGGATCAGGATCCCTGCCCAATCGACGAGCGTGCACCTCGCCAGTCAGCGCCCCCGGCCTTCCTCGCTGCACCAATAGCGAACCCCGATGGCCTCGCGGCCTTGCATCGTCCAGGGTGTGGTGGGAACCTTTGAACACTGATGGGCGCGATGGATCCCGAGACGATGCCGGACGGGTCGAATATCGCTGCACCTTCGTCCGGGAACGACGTTGCGCCAGGCCCGAGCTTTGAGGTGACGTCGCCCGCAGAT
>DASUUD010000094.1:0-3998 GCA_036374255.1 Solirubrobacterales bacterium
GAGCACCACCACGGTCGGCCCGGAGAGGTCGACGTCCCAGGGCGGCTGCTCGGCCTCGGCGTCGGCGCCCCAGACCCAGAGGCCGGCCGACTTCGCCTCGGCGAGCCAGTCGGCGAGATTTCGCACCCGTGCCACCTCCAGGTGCTCGACCGCACCCGCCGAGGCCTTGCAGGCGACCGCGGTCACCTCGGCGGAGCGGCGCTCCGGGATCACCACGCCGGCGGCGCCGGCGAACTCGGCCGAGCGGCAGATCGACCCCAGGTTGCGCGGGTCCTGGACCTGGTCCAGCGCCACCAGCAGCGCCCCCTCCCGCCGCAGCAGGGCGTTCGGGTCGGCGTAGGGGTAGGGATCGACCTCGGCGACCACCCCCTGGTGGTCGGGGGAGCCGCAGAGCCGCTCCAGCTCCTCGGCCGGGGTCTCCGGCGCCCGCCAAACGCGGCGCACCGCCCGCCTCCCCCGCTCCGCCTCCGTAACGGGTCGTTTTCCGTAGATCAGATTCATGCCCGGGAGAGGCTGTGATCAAGCACATCAAGGACGCAGAGAGCGTGGCGTCCTCTGCACGCGAGCGACCGGGGACGTAGATATGCGCCGATCACAGCCGCTCTCGGCGGACCAGGCTTGGGCCCTCGGCCGAATCGCGGACCTCCCAGCCAAGCTCCACCAGACGCTCGCGGATCGTGTCGGCGCGCTCGAAGTCCTTCGCCGCCCGCGCCTCCTCTCGCTCTGCGAGCAGGGCCTCCGCCTCCTCGTCGGCGGCCACCTCCGCCTCGGCCACCGAGTCGAGCCCGACCAGCCCGAGCATCTCCCGCAGCGCCTCCGGCGCCCCTGGAACCTCCTCACGATGGGCTTCAGCGACCAGCTCGAAAACCTCCGCCATCGCCCGCGGCGTGTTGAAGTCGTCAGCAAGTGCATCCTTGAACTTCTCCAGCCGTTTCGCGGCCGGAGAGTCTGGGGAGGCTCCCGAGGAGCCTCCCCGCTGTTGCTCCGAGGGGGCCTCCCCAGGCTCTCCCGTCACGGGGTGCTCCCGAAAGAAGTTCCTCAGACGCTCAACCCGCGCCACGGCCTGCAGCATCTGTTCGGGGCCGAAGGCGAGCGGCTGTCGATAATGGCCGGAGATCAGGTAGTCGACCACCGCCTCGCACCGGTAGCGGTCGAGCGCCTCGGAGAGCTGGAAGATGTTGCCCTCGGACTTGGACATCTTCTCGGCCTCCATCTCGATCATCCCGTTGTGCATCCAGACGCGGGCGAAGGGCCGCCCCGCGCCCTCGGACTGGGCGATCTCGTTCTCGTGGTGGGGGAAGATGAGGTCGGAGCCGCCGCCGTGGATCGTGAAGGCGGGCCCCAGCTCCGCCTCGGCCATCGCCGAGCACTCGATGTGCCAGCCGGGCCGCCCCGGTCCCCAGGGCGAGTCCCAGGAGGTGTCCTCATCGGGCTTGTGGGCCTTCCAGAGGGCGAAGTCGAGCGGGTCCTCCTTGAGCGAGGCCGTTCCCGCCTCCTCGCCCTGATCCATGTCCTCGGTGCGGCGGTTGGAGAGCTTGCCGTAGCCGTCGAAGCTGCGCACCCGGAAATAAACGTCGCCGCCCGACTCATACGCGTGCCCGGACTCGACCAGGTCGGAGATCAGCGCCACGATCCCCTCGATCGTCTCGCTGGCAAGCGGCTCGGCGTCGGGCCGGCCCAGCCCCAGCCGCTCGGTGTCCTCCAGGTAGGCGGCGGTCATCCTCGCCGCGAACTGCGCCGAGGGCTCCCCCGCCTTGCGCGCCGCGTCGTAGATCTTGTCGTTGATGTCGGTGATGTTGATCACCAGCCGCGCCCGGTAACCCTCCGCCCGCAGGAAGCGCGCCAGCAGCGAGAAGACGGCGAAGGGCCGCGCGTTGCCGATGTGGATGCGGCTGTAGACGGTGGGACCGCAGGCGTAGATCCCCACCTCCTCGGCGGGGTCGAGCGTTCGCAGCTCGCCGCTCAGCGTGTCCCTGATCCGCACCTCGCGCATCGCGCGGATGCTAGACGGGACCCCCCCACTACCGCCGAGAGGGGCCTCAGCCGGAGCGCGACGAGATCAACTCCTCCAACCGGTCGAGCGAGTCCTCCCAACCCTGCTCGTGCAGGGCCCGGCGTGCCTCGGTGGCGAACCCCTCCTGGAACACGACCAGCTCCGTCGCCTCGCCGAGCTCACCGAAGGTCATGGTGACCACGGTCTCGCGATCGTCTGGATCAGGTGGCTCCCAGGCGAACGTGTAGACAAGGCGCCCGGGTGGATCAACCTCCCGGAACTCACCGTGCAGATGGAAGACCTCGCCCTCTGGGGGTTGCATCGCGATCCGGTAACTGCCCCCCACACTGAGGTCCAGCTCGACGTTCGGGACTGTGAATCCGCGCGGTCCCCACCACTTCGCCAACTCGCCGGGGTTTGTGCAGGCGACGAACACCTCGGAGCGGGGGGCGTCCAGCACACGCGCCTTCTCGAGTGAGAGAACCATTCTCCGATGCTAGCCGGGCACAGGGTGAAAGCAGAAAGTCTCCCTTGAGCAGAAAGTCTCCCTTGATTCGATGACCGTCGCGCGGGTAGGGTCGGGGGAGCGGCTCGCCGGCCCCGGGGCAGAAATGGGGGCCAAACCCAAAAGGAGGATTGCAGTGAAGCGATCAACCCTTGCACTGGCGACCACCGTCACCGCACTCGTGCTGGCTTTCGGCCTTGTGGCCTGCGGCGACGACGACGGAGGAGGCGGAGAGGCCCAGCTCGATCTGACGATCGGCAATCTGGTTCCCCTCACCGGTGACCTTGCCCCGTTCGGTGGCGCCGGCGAGAAGGCCGGCAAACTGGCGGGCGAACAGATCCAGGAAGCGATCCAGGAGACCGGCGGGGACGACGAAGTCCGGGTAATCGCCGAGGACGGCGCCTCCGACGATCAGGGCGGCGTGCAGGCGGCGCGCAAACTGATCGCCGACGGAGCGACCTGCATATCGGGCGACTACGCCTCGACCGCGACGGTCGCGGTCGCCCGTTCGGTGACGATCCCCGAAGAAGTGATGCTGATCTCACCGGCCTCCACCGCTGACGCGCTCTCCGAACTCGATGACGACGGGTTGTTCGCGCGCACTGCCCCGCCCGACGGCCTGCAGGGCCTGGCGCTCGCCGACCGGATCGAGAAAGAGCTCGGCGGCCTCCAGGGCAAAGCCATCAACATCGGTGCCCGCAACGACCTCTACGGGACCGGTTTCGCCGACTCGCTGGAGGCAGAACTGGAAGAACGGGGTGCCAAAGTCCCCCAGAAAGTCATCTACGACCCCGAACTGCCGAGCTACAACTCGGAGGCCCAGCAGCTCACGTCCGGGAGCCCCGACAACTGGGTGATCATCGACTTCCCGGAAACGTTCGCGAAAGTGGGCCCGGCGCTGGAGCGGACCGGCAACTGGGAAGCGGACAAAACGTTCATCACGGACGGGCTCAGCTCGACCGACCTGGTGGAACTGATCGGCGCCCAGGCGACGGAAGGAATGCTGGGGACGGCTCCAGGGGCCTTCTCCGGCGATGCCCCGGATGCCTTCGACAAAGCGTATAAAGAAGCTCCGGGCCCGCCACGGAACCTGTTCGACTCCACGGTGTTCGATGACGTGATCCTCTGCTACCTGGCAGCGGTGGCCGCGGGGTCCACCGAAGGGCCCGAGATAGCGGATGCGATCATCGACGTCACCGGGCCGGGCGGGACGAAATACACGTTCGAGGAACTCCCGCAAGCGGTCGAAGCGCTCGAAGACGGTGAGGACATCGACTACGAAGGCGCCTCCGGCCCGATCGACTGGGACGACAACGGCGACCTGTCCCGCTACATCTACGACATCTCGGAATTCAAAGGCGGCAAACTCGTGAAACTCGACACGGTCGAGGTCGAGCGCGGTGAAGGAGGAGGCGAGGAAGAAGAAGGCGAAGAAGAGGAAGAAGGCGAAGAGGAATAGCAGGCCACTGAACGGTTCTGCAACTGCGGTGCGGCCGGGCA
>DASUUD010000095.1:0-2437 GCA_036374255.1 Solirubrobacterales bacterium
CCGATCCAGGCCCGCCTTCGCCTCGAGCTGCGCCAGGAGGCGGTCGACGTAGTGGATGTCCCATGGGCCCTCGACCTTGGGGACCATGATCACCTCGAGCTTGTCCCCGATCTCGGTGACCAGCTCGGTGAGGTCGTCGAGGATCCAGGGGCTCTCCAGCGAGTTGACCCGGGTCCAGAGCGAGGTCTGGCCGAAGTCCGACTCCTTGGCGGCCTTGACCAGGCCCTGGCGGGCAGCCTCCTTGCGATCGACCGGGATCGCGTCCTCGAGGTTGCCGAGCAGGATGTCGGTCTTGGACGCGATGTCTGCCGCCTTGGCGACCATCTTCTCGTTCGAGAAGTCGAGGAAGTGGATCATCCGCGACGGCTTGACGGGGATCTCGCGCAGCGGCTCGGGCGCGCCGATCGCGAGCGGATGGAAGAAGTCTCTGGGGTTTCTCAAGCTGCTCCTCGGGTCTGGCTGATTGGCGTCGCGAAATCTATTGGACGGCGGGCGGCTCCAGCCCTCCATCGGTGCGACGATTGCGCAGCCGGGCCGCGGTGCGCCTCACCCATTGCCAGAACAGCAGCGCCAGCAGGCCCAGGCGGCATGCCTGAATGTCCACTTCAGGGCAGTGCACAGGGCAGTGCACAGCGGAAAGGGGCAGGAACCGGCTCTCCGGTCCTGAATGTGGCAGCAGTATGGAGGCTTCGGAGCGCGACACGACGGTCGAGTGGCTGCTGCCCGAGGGCTCGAGGCCGCCGCTGATGCACGAGCTGGAGGCCCGGGTCGACGAGGCGCTGGCGCTGGCGCGTGCCTCGGAGTCGGCGGTGATGACGGTCGGCGCCGCGGCGCTCGACGCGGCCGAGCAGGCCAGGAGGGCGGCCGACCTCGCCGAGCGGGCGAGCGCAGAGGTGTTTGCCCGTCCCGGGGCGGGGATGGGACCCGAGCCTGAAGGGGCTCCCGCCGGTCCAGTTCGGTCTGGGGCGACTTCCGCCGGCGAGGACGAAAGCCTGCGAGAGTTCACGGCCCGCGCCGACCGTATCGCGGCGCGACTCAAGGCGCTGGAGAAGGGCTCCCTGAGGGCACTGGGCTGAGTCTCGGGATCTTCGGCCGCCGTCCCTCCGCCTATATCCTTCGGCTCCCCGTCCAGATCGACCCGAGCAGGAGAAATGGCCGTAGAGACCGCCGCCTACAGCGAGCTGACCGACATCCAGCGCGACATCACCGAGATGGTGCGCCAGTTCGTCGACGAGCAGATCATCCCCAACGCCGAGCACTACGACCACGAGGATTCCTTCCCGGAGCCGATCGTCGAGCAGATGAAGGAGCTGGGCCTGTTCGGGGTGACGATCCCCGAGGACTACGGCGGGATGGGTCTCGACCTGACGACCTACGCGATGATCGTCGAAGAGCTGTCGCGGGGCTGGATCTCGATCTCCGGCGTCGTCAACACCCACTTCATCGGCTCCTACCTGCTGATGAAGTTCGGCACCGACGAGCAGAAGGACCACTTTCTGCCGAAGATGGCGACCGGCGAGATCCGCGCCGCCTTCTCGCTGTCTGAGCCCGAGGTCGGATCCGACGTGCAGGGCATCAAGTCGACGGCCAAGAAGGGCGACGACGGCAAGTGGGAGTTGAACGGGCAGAAGATGTGGGTGACCAACGGGCTCGGCTCGGGCGTCGTCTTCGTGCTGATGAAGTCCGACCCCAAGGCCGACCCGCCCTACAAGGGGATGACCTGCTTCATCACCGAGAAGGAGCCCTGGAAGGAAGCCAACGAGGGCGACTACGCCGGCCTCACCATCCCGCCCAAGATCAAGAAGATGGGCTACAAGGGCGTGGAGTCCACGGAGCTGGTCTACGACGGTTACAGGTGCCCGCCGGAGCGGATCCTCGGCGGCGAGGAGGCGGGCGTCGGCCAGGGCTTCGTGCAGATGATGGACGCGCTGGAGGTGGGCCGGGTCAACGTCGCGGCCCGTGGCGTCGGCATCGCCCAGCGGGCGCTGGAGCTGGCCCTCCGCTACAGCCAGGAGCGCAAGACCTTCGGCAAGCCGATCGCCCAGCACCAGGCGATCCAGTTCAAGCTGGCCGACATGGCCACCAAGGTCGAGGCGGCGCGCCTGCTAACCCGCAAGGCGGCCCGGCTGAAGGACGCCGGCGAGCGCTCGGACCTGGAGGCCGGGATGGCGAAGCTGCTCGCCTCCGAGAACGGCAAGGAGTGCGTCGAGGAGTGCTTCCGAATCCACGGCGGCTACGGCTACTCGAAGGAGTACGAGATCGAGCGCCTCTACCGCGACGCGCCGCTGCTGCTGATCGGCGAGGGGACCTCGGAGATCCAGCGGATGGTGATCGGCAAGAAGCTGCTCCAGCGGCACAAGATCTAGCCGCATGGCGTCGACCTCCGAGCTGATCCGCGCCGCGGTCGAGCGCTTCCAGGCGGAGGTCCCCGCGCTGC
>DASUUD010000096.1:0-2203 GCA_036374255.1 Solirubrobacterales bacterium
TCCGGGAAGAGGGCGTTGGAGACGCAGTCGATTCGGTGCCAGGAACGTCGCCGGCACGGCTTCACCGACCACGTCCGGCAGTCGTCGGCTTTGGCGCAGATCGCGGCAGTGGCCCGTGAGATGGCCCTTTTCGCGAAGCCGAATTCGAGCTGATATGGACCCTCTATCCGGGCCTCGGCGCTGGGCGCGAGCAGCGCCCCGCCGACGAGCGCCGCGCAGACTGCTGCGATCGCCCTTCCTCTTGGCCCCCGAGGAGGGACGGATCCGCCGAGTGAGCTCATCTTCTCTCCTTCGAGTTGGGCGGAAAGCGTCAGGTCGGTCCAGTCGTCACTCCATCCGACCTGGAATTCAACCGCGCCCTGCCGCCGGGCGTGCGCAATACGATCGCGCCGTGACCACGCTCTACGTCGCCGTGGGGGGCACCCTCGGGGTCCTCGCCCGCTGGGGCCTGACCCGTGCCACGCTGCACACCGAGGCGCTGATCTGGACGACGGTGGCGATCAACGTCGTCGGGTCCTTCCTGCTCGGCCTGCTGGTCGCGGAGCACTGGTTCGGCCGCGATCTTCGAGAGGGAATCGGCGTCGGCTTCCTCGGCGGCCTGACCACGTTCTCGACCTTCTCCGTCCAGGTCGTCCTGGAGGCGGAGGGCGGACGCCCCGGGATCGCCCTGCTCTACGTCGTCGCCTCGGTCATGGGCGGCATCGCGGCGGCGGTGGCCGGTTACGCCCTGGGTCGCGCCCTGGCCTGAGCGTCAACAGAAACCTTGTTGGTAGCGTCAGCGCATGGGGGAAGCGACCTCGACGGCTCCTGAGGAGGCCGGCAGGAACGAGCGGGACCCCCTGATTCAGCTGACGGGGGTGGGCCGGCGGTATCAGGTCGGCGACAGCGAGGTGACCGCGCTTGCCGACGTCACCCTGGAGATCTCCGCGGAGGATTTCGTGGTGATCCTCGGCCCCTCGGGCAGCGGCAAGACGACGATGTTGAACATCATCGGCGCGCTCGACTCACCGACCGACGGCCGAGTGGTGGTCGCAGGTCAGGACATCACGGGGGCCTCACGGAGGGAGCTGTTCGCATTTCGCCGTCACGCCGTCAGCTTCATCTTTCAGACCTTCAACGTCTTCCCCGCCCTGACCGCATCGGAGAACGTCGAGTTCGGCGCTGAGGTGGCCGGGAGATCGAATCCCCAGGCCGCGGCCGCGGAGATGCTGGACCGCGTCGGACTGCACGACCGCGCTGAGCACTTCCCGCATGAGCTCTCGGGTGGCGAGCAGCAGCGCGTTGCGATCGCCCGTGCCCTTGCCAGCGGCACCCCGATCCTTCTCGCCGACGAGCCCACCGGCGAGCTCGACTTTCGCACCGGCATCCAGATCCTCGAGTTGCTCCATGCCCAGGCTCACACCGGCCGCGCGGTTCTGATCGTCACCCACAACCGGGAGATTGCGCGGGTGGCCGATCGGGTGCTCGAGCTCTCGAGTGGGCGGGTCAGGCATGACGGGCCACCGCCGGGAGGACAGGCCGAGATTTCAAGCCTGCGGTGGTGAGCGATGAGCCGCTCCCAGCGGGCCGGATTCTGGGCGCGATGGGCGCTCCGCGACGCCCGCAGTCGCTGGATACAGGTGTTGTCGATCTCGCTGCTTCTCGCCCTTGGCGTGGGGATGTACTCGGGAATGAGCAGCATGCGGGACTGGCGCACCAGCTCGGCAAGGGCGAGCTTCGGCGAGCTGCGCATGCACGACCTGCGTCTCTCGCTCCCGGAGGGCAGCTTCGTCCGCCAGGGGGCGCTGATGGACGCCCTCCAACGCAGTTCCCCGCGCGCCGAGATCCTCTCCGCCGCGGAGCGGCTGGTCGTTCCCACTCAGGTGGACGCATCTGCGGCCGGCCGCAGCATCATCGTGCCGGGCCGGCTGGTCGGAGCGCCGGTGGGGACCCGGGTTGACACCCGGGACGTCACCCTGGGTCGCGGGCTGACGGGGGCCGACGATGGCCGCCCGGCGGCCGAGCTCGAGCAGAACTTCGCACAGCACTACGACCTGCCGGCATCGGGCGTGATCCGGCTCCCCGGCGGGCGAAGCTTGCGCTACGTCGGGCAGGCCGGGGCGCCGGAGTACTTCATCGTGACCACGCCTGGGGCCGACTTCGGCGCCGAGGCCAACTTCGCTGTTCTCTTCACGACCCTTCGGACGGCGCAGCGACTGGGTGG
>DASUUD010000097.1:0-8852 GCA_036374255.1 Solirubrobacterales bacterium
GCCTCGATCAGCCACGCATCCGTTCCGGGCGCCTTCGAGCTGCCCTTCGCCGCCAGGCTGCACGCGCAGCGCGGCGACTTCGCCGGGGTGGCCTGCCTCGGCGTGGTGATCCGCGGCGAGACCGACCATTACGACCTCATCTGCGCCGAGGCCGCCCGCGGCATACAGGACGTGCAGCTGGAGACGGGGGTCCCCTGCTCATTCGGGGTGATCACCTGCGACACGATGGAGCAGGCTCTGGCCCGCGCCGGCGGAGGCAAGCGCGACGAGGGCCGCAACGCCGCCCTCACCGTCGCCCGGATGGCGCTGCTGCAACGCCGGCTCGGCTGAGCGAGTAATCGAGCGGCTACTATCCACCGTCCCATGGCCAAGGTCTGCCACAGCTGCGGCAAGGGACCGGCGTTCGGCCAGTCCCGCAGCCATTCGATGGTCGCCACCAAGCGGCGCTTCGACCCGAACCTGCAGAAAGTGCGGATCCAGGAGAACGGCCGCAAGCTGCGCACCTACGTCTGCACCCGCTGTCTCAAGGCGAACAAGGTCATCAAGGCAGCCTGATGCCGTAGGGGGCCAGGGGCGCAGGTAGATTTCGCCCAATGGCCGACCCCAGCATCGCGCGGTTTCGTCGCGTCATCACCTCCGCGTACGCCTCCCTCGAGGAACGGCGACAGGAGGTCAACGACCTCAACGTCTTCCCCGTCGCCGACGGGGACACCGGCGACAACATGGCGATGACGATGCGTGCCGTGATGGAGGAGCTCGATCGCCTCGACGGCCTCGAGGTCGACGAGATCGGCCGCACCCGGCTCGTGCAGGCGCTGGCACGCGCGGCTCTGATGGGGGCGCGGGGCAACTCGGGCGTGATCCTCAGCCAGATCGTCCGCGGCGCCGCCGAGGAGCTCGCGAGCCGCCCCGGCGAGCTGATCGATCCCGTCCTCGTCGCCTCGGCCTTCGCCAGCGCCGCCGATGCCGCCTATGCCTCGGTGCGGGACCCTGCCGAGGGGACGATGCTCACCGTCTTCCGCGAGATGGCGCACTCGATCGCCCGCCAGCTCGCCCACCTGGAAGCGGAGAAGCAGCGCCTGGACCGCGGGGTCAGCGATCAGCAGCAGGACGCCGTCCTCGCCGAGGTCCTGGAGAGGGCCGTCGCCGACGGGCAGCGCGCTGTCGAGCGCACGCCGGAGCAGCTCGAGGTGCTCCGTGAGTCGGGGGTGGTCGACGCGGGCGGCTACGGGCTGGTGCTGATCCTGGCCGGGGTAGTGGCCGGGCTGCGGGGCGAGCCCAACGGCGCGGCGGAGATCTCCCACCACGAGCCGCCCCGCCTCAGTCGCCCCCATCACGAGGACAGCCGCTACCGATACTGCACCAACTTCATCGTCTCGGGAAGCGGGCTCGACGCCCGCGATTTCCTTCCCCGGCTGGAGGGAATGGGGGACTCGGTGCTGGTCGTGGGCGACGAGGTGACGCTCAAGGTTCACGTGCACACCGACGAGCCCGAGGCCGCTGTGGACCTCTTCGAGGGGACGGGACAGGTGACGAACCTCGACGTGGCCGACATGCGCGAGCAGATCGCCGAGCGCGAGGCCCGCCTGGCGACCGGCCGGACCGGTGCCCTCGCCGTGGCGGCCGGCGAGGGGATAGAGCGCCTCTTCGGCGAGCTCGGCGCTCACGTCGTCCACGGGGGCGAGACGCTCAACCCGTCGACCTACGAGCTGCTCGCCGGGATCCACGAGGTGTCGGCCGAGGAGGTGATCGTTCTGCCCAGCTCCTCCAACGTGATCATGGCCGCCGAGCGCGCCTGCGAGCTGTCCGAGAAGCCGGCGCGGGTCGTTCCCGCCACCTCGCAGCAGGCCGGCCTGCTGGCCCTGGTCGAGCTCGATCCGCGGGCGGGGGTCGAGGAGAACGCCGAGCGCCTCGACGGCGCGCTGGGGGGAATCGCGACAGGGGGCGTCGCTCCGGCCGCCCGCGACGATCCGCAGGGTCGCTTCCGCAAGGGGGACGCGGTCGGCTTCGCAAACGAGAAGATCGTCGCCTGGGGCGGGGCGGGCTCTACCCTGGCGAAGACGATCGAGGTCCTCGGCGAGGGGAGCGAGATAGTCACCGTGCTGAGTGGCGCCGAGGCCCCGATATCACTCGAGGAGGTCGAGACGCACGTCC
Source organism: Solirubrobacterales bacterium (assembly GCA_036374255.1). GTDB lineage: Bacteria > Actinomycetota > Thermoleophilia > Solirubrobacterales > 70-9 > VRUE01. The sequence goes on from DASUUD010000097.1 coordinate 2,155, forward strand.
CGGACGGGTTCGAGGTCGAGGCCCACGAGGGGGGCCAACCGAGCTGGTGGTGGCTGCTCGCGGCTCAATAGTCCGGACACGCAGAGGGCGAGAGCCGGACCGACGGTCGACCGCCTTCGATTAGGACGGACGTCTACGCGCTCGGGTTCCGACCGCCCCCCCGGCTAGTTTGACCGGATGCCACAGCGAAACGGCGAGCGCCGTCAGGTGGCGCCCGGAGGTCGGGGCGGGTTGACCGTAGTGGGGATCTGCCTTCCGATCCTGCTCCTCGGCGTGCTTGCCCCGGCCGCGATCGGGGCGAACGTCATCTTTCCCGCCACCTACCGCGGACCCGCCGCGACCGGGGGGACGGTCGAATTCGTCGTTGCCGCCGATGGCAGCAGCGTCTCCCGCTTCTCGGCCGCCCTGGTGCCGACCACGTGCGGGACCGTGAGCGCGACCGAGACAGGCTCCTTCTCGATCTCGAAAGACGTCTTCTCGAGCAGCCAGAACGCGCCGGGGCTGCGCTTCAGCGGCGCATTCACCGCGCCTCAGCAGGCACAGGGGTCGCTCTCGTATCGAATCAGCGGCAAAGACAGCTGCACCAGCGCCAGCATCGCCTGGACGGCCTCGACCTCGGCCACCAGGGACCGCAGGCCTCCGCGGACCAGGATCCGATCCGGTCCGCCCAAGCGCACCACGGCGCGCAAGGCGACCTTCCGCTTTCGATCCAGCGAGCGCGGCTCGACCTTCCAGTGCCGGCTCGACCGCAGGCGATGGCGTTCCTGCCGCTCGCCCAAGACCTATCGCAGGCTGAAGGTCGGCAGGCACGTTTTCCGGGTACGGGCGCGCGACCGCGCCGGCAACGTCGACCGGACGCCGGCGAAGCGGGTCTGGCGCGTCAAGGCCCGCGGCTAAGCTGGCTGACAATGGGCGGCCTGACGAGCGCCGAGCCGGCGGCCCCTGCCGCGGATGAGCCCCCGCGCTCCTTCGGCGATGCTGCTCGCCAGTCGCGCCGGGCGCTGCTGGAGGCACCGGTCCACTGGCCCCGTCCGAGCGCCCTCGACGTCTCCATCGAGGCGCTCAGCGGCGTCGGGCCGAAGCTTGCCGAGACGGCGGCGGATGCCGGCATCTCGGCGGTGGGCGACCTGTTGCTCCGCTTCCCGCACAGCCACCGCGACCGGACCGTCGTCCCGGTCGCAGAGCTGGAGCAGGGGCAGGCGGGGACGATTCGTGTCGAGGTGCTCGGCAACACCCCGCGGCCGTTCCGGCGTCGTGGATTGAGCATCACATCGGTCAAGGTCGGCGACGAGTCAGGGTCGGTGCGGGCGAGCTGGTTCAACCAACCATGGGTCGCTCGCAGGCTCACGCCCGGGACGCAGCTGCTGCTCACCGGCTCCCGGGACAACCGCGGCTTCAGAGTGTCCGAGTACGAGCTCCTGCCCCCCGGCCCGCGGGTCCTGTCGCGACGAGCGGGCCCTCGTTCTCGACAAGCTGCGGGCGAGGACCCCCTCGCCACATCACCCGCAGGAGGGGCGCAGAACCTGGTTCCCGTACACCCCGGCACCGAGCAGCTGAAGCCGCAGCGGATCCGCCAGTGGATGAAACAGGCGATCGGGTGGGCGCCGAACGCGATCGAGCCACTGCCCGCGGAGCTGCGGGCACGCCGGCGATTTCCCGGCGTGGGGGACGCCATCGCTGCGGTCCATTTCCCCGAGAGGGAGGGGGAGATCGAGATCGCGCGGGATCGACTCCGGTTCGAAGAGCTGTTCCTCTACCAGGCCATCCTCACCACACGGAAGCGATCGCACCGCCTGACGAAGCCGGCGCCGGCACTCGGGAGGCCCGGCGAGGCGGTCGCCCGGTGGATCGACTCGCTGCCCTTCGAGCCGACCTCCGATCAGCGCGCGGCTCTCGCCGCGATCGACGCCGACCTCGATTCAGGGCAGCCGATGCAGCGCCTGCTGATGGGGGAGGTGGGCTCGGGGAAGACGGTCGTGGCCCTATACGCGATGCTGCGAGCCCTCGAGGCCGGCTACCAGGCCGCGATGATGGCCCCGACCGAGACGCTCGCCGAGCAGCACGCGGCGACCCTTGACCGGCTCCTCGCCCACCAGCCCACCCCGTTCGCGCTGCTGACCGGCGCCACGTCCACGGCGCGTCGCGGCGAGGCCCTGGGGCGCCTTGCGAGCGGGGAGCTGGGCCTCGTCGTCGGCACTCACGCGCTGATCGAGCCGGCGGTCGAGTTCGCCCGCCTCGGCGTTTGCGTGATCGACGAGCAGCACCGCTTCGGAGTGCAGCAGCGCCGCGCGCTCGATACGAAGGGAGTCGAGGGGATGGCCCCCCACGTCCTGCACATGACCGCGACGCCGATTCCGCGCACCCTCTCGCTCACCGCCTACGGGGACCTGGACACGACCGCCCTCCGTGAGCTCCCGGCCGGGCGGCAGCCGGTGAAGACGCGCCTGGTGGAGGCGAACCAGCGGTCGTCGGCCTACGAGTTCCTCCGAGAGCAGCTGCGGGCCGGCCGCCAGGCCTTCGTCGTCTGCCCGCTGGTAGCAGAGTCCGAGAAGCTGCAGGGAAAGGCGGCGGAGGAGGAGGCGGAGCGGCTGGCGGCGGGCGAGTTGCGTGGTTTCCGGCTCGGGGTCATGCACGGGCAGATGCCATCCGCACGAAAGTCCGAGGCGATGGAGGCGTTCGCCGCCGGAGAGCTGGACGTTCTCGTCGCCACGACGGTGATCGAGGTCGGAATCGACGTCCCGAACGCCTCGGTGATGCTGATCGAGGGCGCCGAGCGCTACGGGATCTCGCAGCTCCACCAGCTGCGGGGTCGGGTAGGAAGGGGGGAGCACGCCTCCCATTGCCTGCTCTTCGCCGATCAGGGAGGCGGGCTGGCGAGGCGCCGGCTGGATGCCGTGGCCGGCGAGTCCGACGGCTTCAGGCTCGCCGAGATCGATCTCAGCCTGCGCGGGGAGGGGGAGGTGCTGGGGACCCGCCAGCACGGACTGCCGCGATTCGCGATCGCCGAGCTTCCCGAGGACACGTCGTTGCTGGTCGCAGCGCGCGATGAGGCGCTGGAGCTGATGCGGCGCCATGGCTCGCTGGAGGCCCCGGAGCTCGGCCCGCTCATGCAGGCCGCCCAGCGCCGCTTCGGCGCCGGCTCCTCTGATCCCATTCCACTCTGACGTGCCGGCTCTAAGAGGACACTATGGGTACCCAGGGCACGGCACGTCCTTATGAGGGTCATCGCGGGAGAGCTGAGGGGGCGCCGGCTGGTCGCCCCGCGCGGCTGGAAGGTGCGGCCGACGTCCGATCGGGTTCGCGAGGCGATCTTCTCGGCGCTCGGCGAGATCGGCGGCGCCCGGGTGCTCGACCTCTACGGCGGCACCGGCGCCCTGGCGATCGAGGCGATCTCGCGGGGGGCGGCTCACGCGGTGCTGGTCGATCGCGACACCCGGCCGGCCCTTGGAAACGTCGAGCGGCTCGGGCTCGGCGACCGCATCGATCTGGTTCGCTCCGACGTCTCCCGCTGGCTGGCCGCCCGCGTCGCGGAGACGGACCCGCCCAGGTTTGACCTCGTCTTCGTGGACGCCCCCTATAGACTCGCCGGTCGCGTGGGGCAGCAACTGGACACCCATCTGCCGCGGCTTCTGGCTGCCGGGGGGAGGGCGATCGTCGAGAGCGCCGCCCGCCGACCGGCCCGGATCGAGTCGCTGGAACGGCTCCGGCAGCGCCGCTACGGGGCCACCGACGTCTCCTTCTACGGGGAGGCGACGAGATGACCGACGGAACGGTGGTCTGCCCGGGGAGCTACGACCCGGTCACCAACGGGCACCTCGACATCATCAGGCGGACCTCGGCCGTCTTCGAGCGGGTCGTGGTCGGTGTGGTCAACAACCCGGTGCGCAAGGGCAAGACTCTGTTCACGGCGGAGGAGCGCCAGGCCTTCATCGAAGACGCCACCGCCGACCTTCCCAACGTCGAGGCGAGGACGTTTTCCAACCTGCTGGTCGAGTTCGCGCGCGAACTGAACGCGAAGGCGGTGGTGAAGGGACTGAGGGCGATCTCCGACTTCGAGTACGAGTTCGAGATGGCGCAGCTGAACCGCAAGCTCGATCCCGGGATAGAGAGCATGTACGTGATCGCCTCGCCCGACTACAGCTTCCTCTCCTCGACCGGAGTGAAGGAAATGGCCACCTTCGGCGGCGACGTCTCCGATCTCGTTCCCGCCGACGTCGCTGCCGCGATGGCAGAGCGCTTTGGTGAGAGGTAGGCTTTCATCGCCCCCGGCGCCGTGGGCGAGAGCTTGCAAAAAGCCGAGGAAATAACGCCTTCTTCACCGAAGATGCCGCTGACACGTAGGCTTACGACCTGCCGATGGACGTTCTGGTCCTCATAGACAAGCTGGACGACGTCGTCCACAACGCCCGCCCCGTCCCCCTGACGGACCAGGTGCGCGTGGACCGAGAGGAGATCTACGACCTCCTCGACCAGATGCGCGCGACGATCCCGGAGGAGATCAAGCAGGCGCGCTGGATCGTCAAGGAGCGCCAGGAGATGCTCGCCGAGGCCAAACGCGAGGCGGAGCGGATCGTCCGCGAGGCGCGGGAGCAGCAGGCCCGCCTGATCTCCGACGAGGAGGTCACCAAGCAGGCAGAGCGAGCGGCCGACGAGATCGTCGAGGACGCTCGCACAAGGGAGCGGGAGATCCGCCTCGGCGCCGAGGACTACGCCGACGAAATCCTCAACACGCTCGAGGTCAACCTGCAGAAGTTCCTCGCGGCCGTGCAGCGCGGCCGCGACCGGCTCGCCGGCCGCGACGAAGAGCCGGTCGCCGAGCTGGACCAGCAGGAATAGCGCTCTGCAGGAGAGGCGGGGGAACCTCCTCGCTCAACTTTTTCGGTGGATCGTGGTCTGTCGTCCGCCGGCCGCGGGGCGAAAAAGTACAAGCCGTTCGGAGGGGCACCCGTCCCTCCTGCACGGCACTCCCGCTCGTCCAGCCCTCGAGCCGTAGCTACTGATCCAGCTTCAGCTCGTCGAGCTTTGACCAGCGTGGATCGCGGCCGGTGTCGTGTTCGTGGTCGGCGGGGTCGGCATCGTTGAGGGGCTCGCCGCAGACCGGGCAGAGGCCGGCGCAGTCGGGGCGGCAGAGAACGCGCGTCGGGATCGCCAGGACGGCGGCATCGCGCGCCCAGCGACCGGCGTCCAGCCGCTGCTCGACGACGTAGGGGCTGCGCAGCTCCTCGTCCTCGGTCCCCTGCTGGTCGATCTCCCGAGCGTCAACCTCCGTTTCGATCACCGCGGGGGCGAGGCAGCGCATGCAGGGCCCCTCGATCCGGAGCGGGAAGCGGAGGCGGAAAGCGTAACCGTGGGTGGGGCGCGAGATGTCGAGCCTCGCCTCGACGACCGGGGGGGTCGGCGTATATGTCTGGCCGCCCAGCTCCAGCGGCTCGAGGCCGATCGGCAGGTCGAGACGGGTTCCCTCGCCGAAGGAGAGCGAAAGACTGCCGAGGTCGATGATCGCTGTTGTGGCTTTGGCCATAGCGAGCCTCCTCCGCCAGTCCGGGACTTACGATGACTCCTCCCGACGAGGTTACGGAATGGGACAGTTCGATTGGACACCCGACGAGTACCTGGAGCGCATCCGCGCCAGGATCCCCCGCTACGACGAGCTCCAGGCGGAGGCGATCGCGGCGATCCCCTTCCCGCCCGACCGGGTCCTGGAGCTGGGGATGGGAACCGGCGAGACGACGCGGAGGTTGATCGAGGCCTACCCGGACAGCTGGGTGGTGGGCCTCGACTCCAGCCCCGACATGGTCTTTCGCGCCCGCCAGACCTACGACGACGTCCAGCTCGCCCGCATGGAGGATCCGCTCCCCGACGGCCCCTGGGACCTGGTCATCTCGGTGCTCTCCATCGGGGATCTGACGGACGACCAGCAGCGGACGCTCTTTCGCCGCGTCATGGAGCAATCGCGCTCCCTGGTGATCGGCGAAGTCGTCGAAGACGAGCAACTCTTGAAGCTGCTCGAGTGGTCGGAGGGGGAGCTCGCCTGGCGGACCGACGACCTGGCGGTGATCCGGGCGGTCTACTGAGCCCTAACCGCGGCGCGGCGCCCACCCGCGACCGGTGAAGACGGAAGGATGAGGCTCGGCCCGTCCGACGTCTCGTACTCCCCTTGTCCATGAGCTCGTGGTTAGTTTGACGTGGGAGCCTCGCCCGGATCTCGGGACTGCCGCCCAGAGCCCGCACCACGGACTCAACTGTTTCGAGATTTCCGGCGCATGCCGCTTCTTGCTCCCCGCGGTGCCCGCGGACCGTTTTTCACCCCTCCACAGGGGGTGAATGCCGACAGCCGGGAGTCGAGGGGGGTCAATGCCGGCTTCGCGGGGGCAACGGAGCTGACGATCATCTGCGCGACCTGCACGGCCTGACCGCCGCCACGCACCCCTCAGCGATCGCTGGAGGTGGGTCGGGGTGTTGTTATCCCCGCGGCCGCCCAACGGCTACCATTCCGCGACCGATGGCCGTTCCGAAGAAGCGAACCTCCAGCGCCCGCCGCGACAAGCGCCGCGCGACCCACCGGGCTCCGAAGCCGCGGCTCAACCGCTGCCCGCGCTGCCACAGTCCGCGCTTGCCCCACAGGGTCTGCCCGACCTGCGGCACCTACGCGGGCCGCGAGGTGATCCGGCACGAGATCTCCGAGCCGACGGCGGCGG
>DASUUD010000098.1:0-3446 GCA_036374255.1 Solirubrobacterales bacterium
AACGCGACGATCAGAAACAGCGATGCGAGCGCGGGCGCACGCATGCCGAGGCCGCCCATGTCGCGGATGTCCTCAGAGCCCGCCGAGCGCGCCGCCAGCAGCGCGACGATGAAGAACGCGGGCGCGACGACGAGGCCGTGGTTGACCATCTGAAGCACCGCGCCGTCCGCGCCGTCGGCCCGCAGGGCGAAGATCCCGGCGGTGATGAAGCCGAGCTGCGCCACGGAGGAGTAGCCGGCGACCAGGCGCACGTTGTTCTGGGTGAACGCCATCACCGAGCCGTAGAGGATTGAGGCCAGGGCGATCACCAGCAGCACCTCCTGGAACTCGATCGTGGCGTCGGGGAAGAGGGGTAGGACCACGCGCAGGAAGCCGTAGGCGCCGACCTTGGCCAGGACGCCCGAGAACACGGCCAGCACCGGCAGCGGCGCGGCGCGATAGGCGTCGGGCATCCAGCCGTGCAGGAGGAAGGCCGGCATCTTGACCAGGAAGGCGGCGGCGAAGAACCAGAAGATCCAGCGCTGGCTGCCCTCGCCGAGCGGCTCCTGCGCCAGCTCGGCGATCGAGAAGGTGATCTCGCCGCCGTCGGCGGCGATGATCCCGGTGGCGATCGCCGCGACCAGCATCAGCAGCGAGCCGACCAGCGTGTAGACGATCATCTTCGTGGTCGCCGCGGTGGCGGTGACGCCGTCGGGCCGGTCGCTCCCCCAGGCGCCGAAGAGGAAGTAGAACGGGACCAGCATCAGGTCGAAGAAGAGGACGAAGAGCAGCAGGTCCTGGGCAAGGAAAGCGCCCAGGGTGGCGGTCTCGCCCAGCAGCATCATCAGGAAGAAGAGGTGGGGGCGCTCCTGCTCGCGGAAGGCCGCGAAGGCGGTCCCCGCCGTCCACAGCACCGTGGTGAGCAGGACGAGGAAGACGTTCAGTCCGTCGATGCCGAGGCTGTAGTCGACGCCGAGCCCCGAGATCCACGGCTCGTCGACGGTGTTCTGGAGCCCGGCGCCTGAGTCGAAACCGGCCAGGAAGGCGATCGCGATCCCCAGCGTCACCCCCGTTCCCAGCGTCGCCCACCAGCCGACCAGCCGCCTCGGCACCAGCAGGCCGAGAAGGCCGAAAAGAAGTGGGGTCCAGAGCAGCGAGTTGATCATGAGCTGGAGATCAGGAAGTAGAGGGCAAGCCCGGCGAAGCCGGTTATCAGCAGCAGCGCGTAGCTCCGCACGAAGCCGCTCTGCGCGAGGCGCACGATGCCGCCGGCGCCGCGCACGGTGCCCGCCGTGCCACTGACCAGGCCGTCGACGACGACCCGCTCGAAGGTGCGGTCCGCGAAGCGGCCGATCGCCAATGCCGGGCGCACGATCAGCACGTCGATCGCCTCGTCGAAGTACCACTTGTTGAGGAAGAGCAGGTAGGCGGGGCGCAGCCGCTCCCTCAGCTGCAGGGGCATCTCCGGCTGCCGCACCCAGAGCAGCCAGGCGGCGGCGATGCCGAGCAGGGTGATCGCGGCGCCGATTGCCAAACCGCGCCACTCGGCGCCCACCGAGGGGTGGATCTCCGCCAGCGGTGAGGCCCCGAAAGCCGGCTCGAGGAAGGCGAAGAGGGCGTCGGTGACGCCGGGCACCTGTACCAGCCCTCCGAACAGCGCGCCGATCCCGAGCACGGCCATCGCCACCGCCATCGAGCGCGACTGCTCGGCGATGTGGTGCTCGGGGCCCGGGAAGCCGACCTCGGTGTCCTCTCGCTCGCCCGTCGCCGGGTTCTCCGGCTCGGCGTGGAAGACGTGGCCGCTGTCGATCAGCGCCTGCGCCTCCTCGCAGGGTCTCCCGGGCAGTACGCGGAAGATGAGGCGGAAGGTGTAGAGCACGGTGAGGAAGGCGCCGAGGTAGCCGCCGATCGCCATCCAGGTGTAGAGGCCGCCCCGCGCCTCGGCGAAGGAGAGGATCGAGTCCTTGGAGAAGAAGCCCGAGGTGCCGGGGAAGGCCGCCAGCGCCAGGCCGCCGATCAGCAGCATCACGGAGGTGAACCGCATCGCCCGCCAGAAGCCGCTCATCCGGTCGATGTCCTGGCGGTTCGCCATCGCGGCGATGATCGATCCTGCCGCCATGAAGAGCAGGGCCTTGAAGAAGGCGTGGGTCATCAGGTGGAACAGCCCCGCCGAGTAGGCGCCGATCGAGACCCCCATGATCATGTAGCCGATCTGGCTCATCGTCGAGTAGGCGATCACCCGCTTCAGGTCGGTCTGGGCGAGCGCGATCGTGCCGGCGATCAGCAGGGTCGCCAGGCCGCCGAGGGCGGCGATGTCCGCCGCCGTGGGGGCGAGGTAGAAGAGCACGTGGCTGCGGGCGATCAAGTAGACGCCGGCGGTCACCATGGTCGCCGCGTGGATCAGCGCCGAGACCGGGGTCGGGCCCTCCATCGCGTCGGGCAGCCAGGTGTGGAGCGGGATCTGCGCGGACTTGGCGAAGGCTCCGACCAGCAGCAGCAGGCAGATCGCGGTGATCGTCCACTCGCCCCTCTCGAAGGCCTCCGGAGCGGCGGCGAACACCGCCTCGAAGTCGAAGGCGCCCAGCTCGCGGAAGATCAGGAAGGCGGCCAGCACAAGGCCGACGTCGCCGACCACGTTGATCACGAAGGCCTTCATCCCCGCGCCGGTCGCCGTCGTCCGCCGGTACCAGAAGCTGATCAGCGCGTAGGAGGCGAAGCCGACGAAGGCCCAGCCGACCGTCAGCAGGACGAAGTTGCCCGCGAGGACGAGCAGCAGCATCGAGAAGACGAAGAAGTTGAGGTAGGAGAAGAAGCGGTGATAGCCCTCGTCGGAGCGCATGTAGCCGAACGAGTAGAGGTGGATCAGCGCCGAGACCCCGGTGACGACGAGGATCATGAAGGCCGAGAGCTGGTCGACGTAAATGCCGAGCTTGATGTCGAGGCCGGCGGCGCTCGCGTAGTCCCAGAGCGAGGAGGAATGGTGGCGGGCGTCGGGGTCCTCGCCCAGCAGGTTGACGAGGACGCCGATCGCGCAGGCGAAGGCGAGGAAGATCGAGGCCGTCCCGATCGCCCCGGCCGCCCTCGCCGGGAGCGCCCGGAAACCGACCGAGACGGCGATCGAGCCGAGCAGCGGGAAGAGCAGGACCAGCCAGGCCCAGGCCGTGGCGCTCACCCTCGTAGCTCCTTCAGCTCATCGACGTCGAGCGGCAGCCTGCGCCGGAAGATCGCCACGATCAGCCCCAGGCCGATCACCACCTCGCAGGCGGCGACGACCATCACCACCAGCGCGAAGACCTGCCCGTCCTGGTTGCCCAGCATGCGGCTGAAGGCGACCAAAGCGAGGTTGCCGGCGTTCAGCATCAGCTCCAGGCAGAGCAGGATCACGATCGGGCTGCGGCGGATCAGGATCCCCATCGCCCCAGTGGCGAAGAGCAGCGAGGAAAGGACGATGTACCACTCGATGCTCA
>DASUUD010000099.1:0-7095 GCA_036374255.1 Solirubrobacterales bacterium
TGGTGATCCCGGGCGGCGTCGCCTCGGCGGATCACCTGCGCAGGGATCCCGCCGCGGTGGCGCTGGTCTTCGACTTCGCCGAGGCCGGCAAGCTGGTCGCCGCCGTCGGGCACGCCCCCTGGCTGCTGATCGAGGCCGACCTGGTGCGCGGCAGAACGCTGACCTCCTGGTCCTCACTGCGAACCGATGTTGTCAACGCGGGCGGTGAGTGGGTCGAGCGGGAGGTCGCGGTCGACGACGCGCTGCTGACCTGCGCCGGGAGCGACCAGCTGGGCGCGCTCGGCGAGGAGCTATTGCGCCGGGCGCCCGCTCCGTGAGGGGGCGGCAAATTCGTCTAAGCCTGCGCCTGCCCCCCGGAGCCCTCGAGGCGGTCGAGCACCGCGAGCACGGCTCTCGTGTTCGCTTGCGTCTGCTCGCGCATGTCGCGCAGCTCATCCTTCATCTCGCGCAGCTCGGCCGTCACGGCCTGCCAGACCTTCTCGTTGCGCAGCGTGATCTCGCGGATGAACTCGCGCAGGTCCTCGTTCTGGCGGCTGATCAGCCGGTGCAGCTCGGTTTCGCGGCGACGCCCGAACACCGGCCGATTGTGGCAGGAAATGTGTGAGCGGTTGCGCGCCGAATCGACCGAATCCGACCCGAGCCGTGATCAGCCGGACGCCGCGCGAAGCGCCTCCTCGACCAGCGGCCGCACCGAGAGGACCCCCACGCCCTCGGGGGGATGGGCGGCCACGGAGGGAACGCTGTCGGTGACGTGCAGCTCGTCCACCAGCGCCGGCAGCTCCCTCCATCCGTCCCCGGTGAAGAGCCCGTGGGTGACGAGCGCCATCGCCCGCTCGACTCCCTGGGCGCGCAGCGCGCGGCAGCAGGAGACGAGTGTGCCGCCGGTGTCGAGGATGTCGTCGACGACGACGGCTCGCCGCCCCACCTCCCCCACCAGCTCGCGGTGGACGACTCCGGTCTCGGTTCGCTCCTTCGTCAGGTGGGCGACCGGCGCCTCGACCCCCGCTGCCTCGGCAACCGCCCCACTGCGCTCGATCGCCCCCTCATCCGGGGCGACGATCGTCGCGTCGCCGAACCCCGACCGCCGCAGCCTCTCCGCGAACAGCTCCGCCGGCGAGAGCGAGCTGACGGGCATTCCCAGCAGCTCCGCGGCGCGGGCGCTGTGGATGTCGATCGTGATCAGTTCCTCGACCCCGCAGGCGCGCAGCACCCCTCCGACCCAGGCGATCCCCAGGCCCCCGCCCGGCTCCTCTTTGTCCTGGCGCGCGTAGGCCAGGTAGGGCAGCAGGGCGACCAGTCGCGCCGCGCCCAGCCGCTTCAGGGTGTCGGCGGCCAGCGTCAGCGAGAGCATCTGCCCATCGGGAGGGGCGACCGAGCCCAGCAGCACGCAGGGCCTGCCGCCCACCTCGGCCTCGACGCGGACCGACAGCTCCCGGTTGGGGAAGCGCTCGACCACGAGCCGCCCGACCTCGAGCGGCGCGCCGGGCAGCAGGCGCTCGAAGCCGGGCAGGGCGAAGTGGATCGGAGCCGGATCTGTCGGCAAGCGGCGCCTCGCTCAGTCGAGGACGAAGGTCACCTTCAGATCGACCCGGTAGCCGTTCACCTTGCCGTCCTCGATGAGGACATTCTGCTCCTTGACCCAGGCGCCCTTGATGTTGCGGACAGTCTCGGAGGCCCTCGCGATCCCCTGGTTGATCGCATCCTCGAAGCTGCTGTCCGACGTCGACGTGATCTCGATGACTTTTGCAACCGACATGCTCGACCTCCTGGTCGTTCACTTGCGTGCGTCGATTCTCCGAGCGGCAGCCGGGCGGGGCATCGGGACTATTCCCCGGATCGAAGGTGCGGCTTTCTCCCGATCGCCGGTCGCTGTGCCGCCCGCTTCAGGGCTGCAAGCTCTCAACTTCATCTCTGTATCACGGGTGATACAGTCAGCGGGATGGCAAAGGTGAGCATCAGAGAGCTGCGCAACCGGGGTGGCGACGTGGTTGACCGAGCCGCTCGCGGCGAGCAGATAACGATCACTCGCTCCGGCAGGGCTGTCGCCGAGCTGCGGGCGCTCAGGCCCCCCCTCTCGGCCGAGGCCCTGCTGAGTCGCTGGGGCCGGCTTCCGAGGGTGGACCCGAACGCCCTCCGCGCGGACATCGACCGGCTGTTGGACCAGACTCTGTGAACGAAGAGGTCCGAGCGCCCATGCGGGGCGTTCTCGACACCTCGACCGTGATCCTTCTTCCGGGCCTCCGCGATCCGACGGTCCTGCCCGGGGAGCCTCTGATAACCGCCGTAACGCTCGCCGAGCTCGCCGTCGGTCCCCTCGTCGCGAGGGACGAGGCCGAGCGCAGCAGGCGTCAGGCTCACCTCCAGCAGGCCGAGTCCGACTTCGATCCGCTTCCCTTTGACGGTGCGGCAGCCCGCGCGTTCGGGGGGGTCGCGGCGTCGCTGCGGCGCTCGCGTAGGAAGGTTGCCGCGCGCGCCTATGACGCGATGATCGCCGCGATTGCGATCGCCAACGGCGTACCGGTCTACACCTGCAACCCCGATGACTTCGCCGGCATCGACGAGCTCGAGGTGGTCGCCGTGCCGGTGCCGGGGTGACCGTCGTCAGGCGAGATGGCGATCGAGGAAGGCGATCTGGTCGGCGATGGCGCGCTCGAAGTTGTCGCCGGTGTAGATCTCGAAGTGGCCGATCGGGTAGCGGATGACCTCGGCCCGGGGAGCGCGGGACGCGTGGCGCAGCGTCGCCCGCGCCGGGGCGACGCTGTCGTCGTCGCAGACGCAGAAGAGGATCGGCGCGGCGACCTTCCTGGCGGCGCGGCCGGGGCGGGAGAGGAGGATTTGGGGCAGGACGCGTGCGGCTACGGCGTTGGTGAAGGGAACGCCCTCCGGCACCAACGCCATGAGGCCCGGCAGCGAGTCGTGGGTCGCCATCAGCGCCGCCGAACCGGGCGGCCCCGCCAGCACTACCCGGACCGGCTCCGCGCCGCGCAGCTGCGCCAGCAGGTCGCGCGCGACCAGCAGCGACACCTTGGCGAGGGAGGAGGGGCGCAGGGTCCTCGCCGAGGAGAGCCCGTCCGTGAAGGGGCACTGGGCGATCACGGCGGCGATCCGCGGGTCGCGCGAGGCGGTGACGATCGCGTGCCCTCCGCCGAAGGAGGTGCCGAAGAGGGCGACGCGATCGGGGTCGACCTGCGGCAGGCCGCGGACGTGCCCGACGGCCGCAGCCCAGTCCTCGAGCTGGCGGCCGATGTGCAGCAGCTGCCGGGGCTCGCCGCCGCTGGCGCCGAAATGGCGGTAGTCGAAGGCAAGCACCGCGTACCCGGCCGCGGCGAGCCGCTCGGCATAGGCGGGCATCACCATCTCCCTGATCGCCCCCAGGCCGTGTCCGAACACCACGGCCGGCACGGCCCCCTCGCGCTCCGGCATGTACAGCCAGGCCGCGCACTCGGCGTCGCCGGAGCGGAAGCGCACGTCGCTTCGCTGGAACCGTCGCTGTCCTGAGGTCGTCTCCATGGGGGACCCCGGCGAATTTCTAGCGGAGGTGTCGATTTCCGCCCGCCCCGTTCGTCTCATGGGCGACCATTTCAAGAAGGAGGAAGCGATGAAGTACATCTTGCTCATTCAGCACGGCACCGCGCCGACCCCCCCGTCGGAGGAGTGGGACCGTCTCCCCGACGAGGAGAAGAGGGCGATCGCCGAGGCATACCAGGCGATCAACGGGGTCGAGGGCGTCACCCCGGGCCTGCACATGCAGCCCCCCGAGACGGCCACCACGGTGCGGGTGGAGGACGGCAGGACGCTGACCACCGACGGCCCCTTCGTGGAGACCAAGGAGGCGCTCGGCGGCTTCCTCGTCCTCGAGGCGGACGACATCGACGCCGCGATCGAGCTTGCCTCGCGGATCCCGGCCGCCCGGCTCGGCGGGGCGATCGAGGTGCGCCCGCTGGTCGAGTGACGGCCGCGCTCGACCAGGTCTTCCGCCGGGAGTGGGGCCGAGTCCTCGCCTCCCTGGTCGGCTTCCTCGGCGACATGGACCTCGCCGAGGAAGCCACCCAGGAGGCTTTCGCGATCGCGGCGGAGCGCTGGCCGCGGGACGGGACGCCCGACAATCCGGGCGCCTGGCTGGCGACGACGGCGCGCAACCGGGCGATCGACCGCATCCGCCGCAACCGCAGCCTGGCCGCGAAGACGCGCCTGCTCGAGCAGCCCGAGGCAGCGGAGAATCAAATGGAGGAAACGGACTTCCCGGACGAGCGGCTGGAGCTGATCTTCACCTGCTGCCATCCCGCCCTCTCCACCGAGGCCCAGGTCGCCCTGACCCTGCGCACCCTGGGCGGGCTGACGACAGGCGAGATCGCGCGCGCCTTCCTCGTCCCCGAGCCGACCATGGCGCAGCGGCTGGTGAGGGCGAAGCGCAAGATCAAGGCGGCCGGGATTCCCTTCCGCGTTCCCGCCGACCACCTGCTGCCCGACCGCGTCGCCGCGGCGCTCGCGGTCGTCTACCTGATCTTCAACGAGGGATACGGGGGCCGCGGCGAGCTGGCGGCGGAGGCGATCCGGCTCGGGCGGGCCATCGCCGAGCTGATGCCCGACGAGCCCGAGGCCCAGGGGCTGCTGGCGCTGATGCTGCTCCACGACGCCCGCAGCGAGGCCCGATTCCAGGGGGACGACCTGATCCTGCTCGACGAGCAGGACCGCTCGCTCTGGGACGGGGAGCAGATCGCCGAGGGCCGGGCGGCGCTCGACCGCGCTCTCGCCCTGCGGGGACGAGGCCCCTACGTGATCCAGGCAGCGATCGCCTCCCTGCACGCCGAGGAGCCTCGCGACTGGCCCCAGATCGCCGCCCTATACGGCGAGCTGGCCCGGCTCACGGGCTCGCCGGTCGTCGAGCTGAACCGGGCCGTGGCGGTGGCCGAGGTGGAGGGAGCGGAGGCGGGCCTCGCCATCGTCGACCGTCTGGACCTCGGCGATTACCGCTACCTGCACTCGACTCGCGGCGAGCTGCTGCGCCGGCTCGGCCGGGGCACCGAGGCGCGCGACGCCTTGCGCCGGGCGCTCGAGCTGGCCCGGACCGAGCCTGAGCGGCGCCTGCTGGAGCGGCGCCTGGGGGAACTGTGAGCCTGCCGCGCGGCTGCTCCCTGCGAGCCGCCCGCCGCGACACGGCGTCCGCTCGAGCCGCTCGACTGAAGTCGACGGGTGTGAGACCGTGTGAGGGCGGGCACAGCGGGTAGCCGGAGTCCGCAAGCGAGACCTGGAGGAGGAGATGGCAACGGCAACGATTTCAAAGCAGATGCTCGAGACCCACCCGTGGGCCGGCGAGGTGAACCTCGACGCTCTGGCGAACTGCATCGCGGCCTGTTTCGAGTGCGCGCAGATGTGCACCGCGTGCGCCGACGCCTGCCTTTCGGAGGATGACGTCGTCGAGCTTCGCAAGTGCATTCGGATCAACCTCGACTGCGCGGACATCTGCGACGTGACGGGGCGAGTCCTGACCAGGCAGACCGAATACGACGCGCCGACGACGAAGGCGCAGCTCGCCGCCTGCCGCGAAGCCTGCGCGACCTGCGCCGAGGAGTGCGAGCGCCACGCCGGGCACCACGAGCACTGCCGGCTGTGCGCGGAGTCGTGCCGGCGCTGCGAGGAGGCCTGCGCCAACCTGCTCGAGAGCGCGATGAAGTAGGGGTCGCGCTAGTACCAGCGCCCGCGCGCGAAGCCTCCGAAGGCGATCAGCCCGATCAGGGCGACGATGAGGCCCACCCAGAAGCTCCAGACGATCATCAGGACGATCCCGACGATGATCAGGATGCCACCGAGCGAGATGCCTCCTATGCCCGAGCTGGTCCGGTCGTTGGTCGCCATCACTTCCTCCTTCTGGTCGAGGCACTGCGTTTGCGTGAGCGTTTGCGCGAGCGCGAGCCGTCCCGCTGGCTGCGCGGCACCTCCTCGGTGACCACGGCACCGGTCAGGGTCTTGATCTGGCCCTGGAGGAATTTCGCCATCCGTTCCTCCTCGCGCCTGATCCCTTTCGCCAGTTTCGCCGTCTCCCGGTCACCGACCTTTTCGGCAAGGGTCTCGATCGCCAGGTAGGTGGCGATCTCCTCGTGCTCGTTGAAGTACTCGGTCTTTGCGTTCTTCAGCATCTTCTCCTGCTCACTGCCGCCTCGCACCATGTGCAGCGGCCCCTTCGCGGCCGCCATCGCCTTGCCGATCGCCTTCTGCATGGTCTGTCCACCGCCGCCGAGTTTCTTGATTCGACGCTCGACGCCTTTGGCGTGGCGTTTGGTCTCCCGAAGGTGCTGCTGCAGCCTTTTCTTGTACGCCCGCCGCGTGGTCATCCCGATGTGGGCCTCCAGCGACGTTTCCAGTTCCCTCTCCTTCCCGTACGCCTCGCTCAGGTACTGGATCAGCTTCTCGTCCCGCTCGCTCAAATTCGCCATAACTCCCATCCTCAATGTCCGGTGTCGATGGGGTTCGGGATACCCCGGCCCCGCGAGCGGGAAACGCTCGCGGGGCCCGGCGCGGGTGCCGAGAAGGGCCGGCAGGTTCTATTCGCTGCGGCGCGGGTGAACGACTCGAGGGCGAATCCGGTCTCGCTCTGAACGATCATGTTTCTCCTCTGACTCTTTCCTTGCGTCCGTGACGCGGCTACCATGGCCCTTGAAGTGGGCTTGAAGTCAACCCCCCTCAGGGAGATGGACGACCCGCCTCAGATGACGATCGGACAGGTGTCGCGAAGGAGCGGCGTCGCGGCTTCTGCGATCCGCTATTACGAGTCGATCGGACTGCTGCCGTCGCCCGACCGCGAATACGGTCAGGCCCCGCGACGACGAGGTGATCGGAGGGCTGAGCTTCATCGGCTTCCAGCCGGAGCGACCTCACCTGGATGGGTTCTGAAAATGAACGGTCCGGGTAGCGAGCGGCCATGACCGGATCCGGGGAGAACGGTGCGCGGCCGTCCGGGCACGATCTCGCCGAGGGGGAAAGCCGGCTCGCCTGGATCTTCGGCTCCTCGCGCAGCGGCAGTACCTGGCTGCTGCGGATGCTCTCCGAGCTGAACGATGTGGTCCCGATCGACGACCCCCACCTGGGGCATCACCT
>DASUUD010000100.1:0-25180 GCA_036374255.1 Solirubrobacterales bacterium
TGGACCGCGCGATCGAGGCGCTGGAGGCGGGCGACACCGAGGCGGCGCTGGCGCTCTGCCGGGCGATGCGCCACGAGTGGCGCTTCCTGCACGACCTGATGGTCGAGTCGATGCTCGGCCTCGTCACCTACATCCAGTCCAGGCTCGGCGACGAGGGAGTCGGCGAGGCCTGGGAGGAGGGTCTGCGGCGCGGCTGGAAGCGCGACGCGGGCAGGATCCTGGAGCGAGACCGGCGCGAGGTGGTCGAGGCGCTGGCGGCGACCTGGCGCGCCCACTCGACCAGCGGCACCGGCCCCAATCCCGGCGCCTTCACGATCACCGAGGACGAGGAGAAGTTCACCTTCGAGATGCACCCCTGCGGCTCCGGGCAGCGGCTCTGGCTGAACGGTGCCTACCGCGGCGAGGACCCCTACGGGGTCACCGAAGCGGCCCACGACTGGTCCTACGGCCGCGAGGGCTTCCCGCTCTACTGCACGCACTGCGCCTTCATGAACGAGTTGCTGCCGATTCGCTGGTACGGCCTGCCGCTCTACCCCTCGCGCCCGCCGGAGGACTTCGACCACGATCCCTGCACCTGGTACTGGTACAAGGACCCGGCCGACATCCCGGACGAGCACTGGCGGCGCTACGGGCTCGAGCGTTCAGGCAAATGAGCGCCGGCCGCTGCGCGCTGGTCACCGGCGCCGCCGGCGGGATCGGGCGGGGCATCGCGCTGGAGCTGGCGCGCCAGGGCTGGGCGGTGGCCGCCTGCGACCGCGACGAGGCGGTCACCGCGACCGCCGAGGCGGTTCGCGGCGCCGGCGGCGAGGCGCTCGGCCTGATCTGGGACGTGCGCGACGCGGAGGCCGCCCGCGACGCCCATGCCCGCGCCGGAGAGGAGCTGGGCCCGGTTGAGGCCGTCGTCGCGAACGCCGCGATCGTCGAGCGCATCGTCCCCGCCGAGCGGCTCTCCGAGGAGGGCTGGCGCGGCGAGCTGGACGTGAACCTGACCGGCGCCTTCCTCTCGCTTCAGCCGGCGCTGGCCGAGATGCGGGCGCGGGGGAGGGGAAGGATCGTCGCGATCTCCTCGACCGCCGCGACCGGCGGCCTCGCCGGCCAGGCCGCCTACGCCGCCGGCAAGGGAGGCCTGCTCGGCCTCGTCCGCACCCTCGCCCTGGAGCTGGCGCCGGCCGGAGTCACGGTCAACGCCGTCCTGCCCGGCATGGTCGAGACCGAGAAGGTCGCGGCGATGCCCGCCGAAGTCCGCGACCGCGCTCTCGCCCGCGTGCCGATGCGCCGCTTCGGCGCGGTCGAGGAGGTGGCCGCCGTCGTCGCCTTCCTCCTCTCCGACGCCGCCTCCTACCTGACCGGCGCCTGGCTTCCCGTCGACGGCGGCATCGGCCTCTCCAACCTCACCCTCGGCCGCGAGGACCGGGCGGATCGCTAGACCGAGACGGGGTCGCGGGGCGGCATCACGTCCATCTCGCCTTCGGCGACGGTGTCGCCGTCCTGATTGCTCCAGGTGATCGCCATCGTGGCGCGGTTTCGGTCCCGGTCGAGGGCGGCGACCTCGACCCGCACCGTGATCGTGTCGCCGAAGAAGACCGGGCGGCGGTAGGAGATCTGGTTGCTGACGGCGATCGTCCCCAGTCCGGGCAGCTCGGTGCCGAGCGGCCCGGCGCAGAGGGAGAGGATCAGCGGCCCGTGCGCGACGCGGGCCCCGAACTGGGACCGCTTCGCGTACTGCTCGTCGACGTGCAGCGGGTTGAAATCCCCGCTGATCCCGGCGAAGAGGTAGACGTCGGTCTCGGAGATCGTCTTGCGCGACTCGACCGCCTGGCCGACACGCAACTCCCCGACCGGGATCGAGCGCACGAGTATGCGCTCAGGCTGCGAAGGACCGCGAGGTGCAGCCGCCGTCGACCAGGAGAACCGAGCCGTTGCAGTAGCTGGCCTCGTCGGAGGCGAGGAAGAGGACCGCGTTGGCGATCTCCTCCGGCCTCCCGGGCCGGCCCATCGGCACCAGCGCGCCGGCCGCTTCCGGGTCGTCAAAGGCGCCGATCACCGGCGCGATCATCGGCGTGTCGATGAAGCCCGGGCAGACGGTGTTGGTGCGGATGCCCTGTTTGCCGTAGGTGATCGCCATCGAGCGGCCGAGGTTGACGATCGCCCCCTTGGCCGCGGTGTAGGCGTGGGCGTCGTAGAGGCCGGTCACGCCCGCCATGCTGGCTACGTTGACGATCGAGCCGTTTTTCTGCGGAAGCATCTTCTGCAGGGCGGCGTGGATCATCGCGTAGTAGCCCTCGAGGTCGATGCCGCCGATCACGTCGCGCCAGTTCTCCAGCGAGGACTCGTGGATGGCGGCCATCGTGCCGGGGTGTTCTTCGCCGTACTTCCAGCCGACCCCCGCGTTGGAGACGAGGATGTCGAGGTCGCCGAACCGGTCGACCGCCTCCTGCACCACCTTCTCCGCGGTGGCGTCCTCCTCGAGGTTGGCCGGGACCACGGCCCCCTCGCCGCCGTGCGCTTCGACCGCTTCGAGGGCTTCACTGAGCTTCGCCTCGGTACGGGCCGTGCCCACCACCTTCGCGCCTTCGCGCCCCAACAGTTCGAACGTCGCCCGGCCGATGCCGCTGCTGGCGCCTGTGACCACGGCGACCTTGCCGGCGACGCGGCCGGCTCCACCATCTTGCTGGTTCATCTCGCTCCTCCGGTCGGCATCACGTTTCCCAGACGATCCTCGCCGCTCGGCGGTGGCGGAGCGAGAGGTGAGGGCGGCGGCGTTGTGGAACCCAACAGACGCCCACCGGCGCTCACCGGCGTTGGGGTAACCACAGGCGGGGCGAGCCGCCGGCGGGCGCCTGGGAGGTCCCCGATGTTTCACTAGGCGAGCCGACGGCCCACCGATCGGACCGAAATGTCAGGACTTCCGGCCAGACCCTCCCGCCGTCTCGGGATCGACCTCGAGCGTGAGCGCATGCTCGCGGTCGTTGAAGGAGATGAGGACCCAGCGGCCCTCGGGCATCCGCATGACGCGGGTGAGGGAGCCGTTCGTGTTGTGCAGGAAGGCGAAGGGCTGGCTGCCGGTGATCTGGCTGAGGAACTCGGCGATCACGGCCGAGTGCGTGACGGCGACGGCGACGGAACCGTCGTCCGCGGCGTCGGCGACCGTCTCGACGCCGCGCCGCACCCGGGCGGCGAAGGCGTCGCTCGACTCGCTGCCGGGGATCAGGTCCCAGCGCTGCTGCTCCATCACCCGCAGCAGCTCGGGGTCGCCCCGCGAGCCGCGGTCGTGGATTCCATGCCCCTCCCACTCGCCCAGGTAGATCTCGCCGAGGTCCTCGAGGACGACGGGCTCGACCGGATGGTGCTCGACAATCGCCAGCGCCGTCTCGGCGGTGCGGCGCAGCGGCGTGGTGAAGAGGGCGGCGACGCTCTCCCGTGCCAGGCGGCGGGCGGCTGCCTCGGCCTCGGCCCGGCCACGGGCGTTCAGGGGCGGGTCGCTGCGCCCGCCGATCAGCCCGCCGGGAGGCGGCGGATCGCAGGCTCCATGCCGTACGAGGATCACCTCGCGCGCGCCGGGCGGCGCGGTGAGCGCCCGCTGGAAGTCGATCTTCACGCACCTATCATGGCCAACGACCGGATCGGCCTCTATCGAGGAGGGCGCAGCACATGGAGATGAGCCCAGAGACGATCAAGGCGCTGCTTGATGCCTTCGACCGCAGCGACTGGCGCGAGATGATCGTCACCGTCGGCGAGGACCGGTTGCACGTCTCCCGCGACCCGCTTCCCGAGACGACCAACAACGCGCCGCCCGCCGCGGCGCTGCCCGCCGCCCAGCCAGCGCAGGTCCCGGCGCCTCCCGCCGCCGCCGCCGGGCCCGTGCCCGCGCCCTCCGCGGGCGGGGGCGAGCCCGCCGCCGCGCCCGAGCCGGCCGCCCCGGCGCCCGCCGCCGAGATGCCGCACGAAGGCACGGTGATCGAGTCACCCTCAGTCGGCCTCTTCTGGCGGGCCCCGTCCCCGGGCGCGCCCCCCTTCGTCGAGGTGGGCGGCCGCGTCGAGGCCGGGGAGACCGTGGCGATAGTCGAGGTGATGAAGCTGATGAACCACGTGCCCTCGCCGGTCTCGGGGACCGTCACCTCGATCCTCGTCGAGAACGGCGCCCCGGTCGAGTTCGGCCAGCCGATCGTCGTCGTCGACCCGGAACTGTGACGCGGCCATGGGCCTGCGGCGCGTCCTGATCGCCAACCGCGGCGAGATCGCCGTGAGGATCATCCGCGCCTGCTTCGACGAGGACATCGAGGCGGTCCTCGCGGTCTCCGACGCCGACCGCGACAGCCTCGGGGCCCAGCTCGCCGACCGGGTCGTCTGCATCGGCCCGGCCGCGGCGACGGAGAGCTACCTCGACATCGACCGGGTGCTGGCCGCCGCGAAGATCACGGATTGCGACGCCCTGCACCCCGGCTACGGCTTCATCTCCGAGCGGCCCGAGCTCTCCGCCGCCTGCGCGGAGGAGGGCATCGCCTTCGTCGGCCCCTCCGAGGAGGCGATGCGGCGCAGCGGCGACAAGGCGACGGCGCGGGCGCTGGCCCGGGAGCTGGACGTGCCGGTCAACGAGGGCTCCGATGTCGTCGCCGATGAGAAGGAGGCGCACGAGGTGGCCGAGCGGATCGGCTACCCGGTGCTGCTCAAGGCGGCTGGCGGCGGCGGCGGTCGCGGCATGCGGCGGGTCGAGGGCGAGGCCGAGCTGGCCGCCGCCTGGGCGGGGGCCTCGGCCGAGGCGGAGGGGGCCTTCGGCGACGGTCGCCTCTTCGTCGAGCGTTACGTGCGCAACGCCCGCCACGTCGAGGTGCAGGTGCTGGACACGGGCGAGGGCGAAGCGATCCACGTCGGCCACCGCGACTGCACCCTGCAGCGGCGTTACCAGAAGCTGATCGAGGAGGCGCCCGCCTATGACCTCCCGGAGGGCCTCGCCGGGGAGATCACCGATGCTGCGCGGCGGCTGATCGCGGCGCTCAAATACGAGGGAGCGGCGACCTGCGAGTTCCTCGTCGACCCCGACGGCGGCACCGCCGGCTTCCTGGAGATCAACTCGCGGCTGCAGGTCGAGCACCCCGTGACGGAGATGGTCAGCGGGGTGGACGTCGTCCGCGAGCAGCTGCGGATCGCGGGCGGCGAGGGTCTCTCGGTCAGCCAGGAGGAGATCGAGCTGCGGGGGCACGCGATCGAGGTGCGGATCAACGCCGAGTCGCCCGAGCGCGACTTCACTCCCACTCCCGGCCGGCTCGAGCGCTGGGCGGCGCCAATCGGCACCGACGTCCGAGTCGACACCGCCTGCTTTCCCGGCTACACGGTCGTCCCCCATTACGACTCGCTGCTCGCCAAGCTGATCGTTCGCGGCGCCGACCGTGCCGAGGCGCTGCGGCGGACCCGCCACGCGCTGCGCCACCTGCGGGTGGAGGGGGTCGAGACGACGGCCGGCTTCGCCCTCGACGTCCTCGACCATCCCGACGTGGTGTCGGGCAACGTTCATACTCGTTGGGTGGAGGAAAACTTCATGCCCGAGTGGACGGCAGGCGCCGAGGAGGCGGCCTGATGGCGCGGATCGAGATAGTCGACCAGACGCTCCGCGACGGCCAGCAGAGCTACTGGGGGATGCGCATGCGCGCCGGCCAGATGATGCCGGTCGCCGAGGCGATCGACTCCGCCGGCTACCGCGTCGTCGACCTCACCGGCAGCTCGATCTTCGAGGTGCTGGTCCGCTTCCGCCAGGAAAACCCCTGGAAGGGCCTGGACGCGATCCGGGCCGCGCTTCCCAACTCGACCCTGCGCGCCGGCACACGCACCAACGGGATCGTCGGCATGAACGTCACGCCGGACTCGATCGTCGAGCTGTGGATCCGCACCCTCGCCAAGCACGGGATCGAAAGCCTCTGGATCTTCGACTGCCTGCACGACGTCGAGAACATGATCCGGGTGGCGCGCATCGCCCGCGACGCCGGCCTCGCGCCCTCGCCGCAGATCAACTTCTCCGAGTCCCCGGTGCACACCGACGACTACTACGCCGACGTCGTCGAGCGGATGGTTGCCGGCGGCGCCGCCGAGACGATCCTGCTCGGCGACGAGGCGGGCGTGCTCGGCCCCGAGCGGGCGCGGCACTGGATCCGGATGATGCGCGAGCACGCCGACGAGGTGCCCCTGGAGCTGCACTTCCACAACCGCACCGCGATGGCGAACCTCAACCACATCATCGGCGTCGAGGAGGGGGTGACGATTCTTCACAGCGCCGTCTCCACCCTGGCCAACGGCGTCTCGATGCCCTCCACCGAGATGACGATCGACAACATGCGCCGGCTGGGCCACGAGGTGGCGATCGACGACAGCCGCATCGCCGAGGTCGCCGAGCACTTCGGCGCCCTCGCCGACGAGGAGGGCTTCTCCCGCGGCGCCCCGGTCGAGTACTCGGTGGCCTCGATCCAGCAGCAGTTCCCCGGCGGGATGATGGGGACGCTGCGCGAACAGCTGAAGCAGGTCGGCATGACCGAGCGGCTGCCGGACGTGCTCGAGGAGGCGGTCCGGGTGCGCGAGGAGATGGGCTGGCCGATCATGGCCACGCCGTTCTCGCAGCTGGTCGGGATCCAGGCGCTGCTCAACGTGGTGCAGGGAGAGCGCTACGCGACCATCCCCGAGGAGAACATGATGTACGTCGCCGGCTGGTACGGGACGCCGCCCGGGGAGATCGACCCCGAGCTGCGCGAGCGCGTTGCAGCCAACGAGAGGGGCAGTGCGTTCATCGAGGCCGGCGGCGCGCCGCAGCCCAGCCTCGATGAGATCCGGGTCTCCTACGGCGAGCACCTCTCCGACGAGGAGCTGCTGCTGCGCTACCTGATCCCCGGCGAGGACGTCGACCGGATGTACGCGGCCGACCTGCCGATCGAGCCGATCAGGCCGCTCGGCGGGGCGGCCGGGCTGAGCTGGCTGCGCGACCTGATGGCCCACTCCGAGGCTCGCGGCGTGCACGCCAGCCGCGGCCCGATCAGCGTCACCCTGCGCCGCTGAGCCTCGCCATGGAGCTGGCCTACGAGTTCACCTTCAACGCCGTCCTCGATGCTGCGGTGCCGGTTGGCGAGGGCCCCTTCGGCAACCGCCGCGTCCGACCCGTGAAGGGCGGCGAGGCACGCGGCGAGAGGATCTCCGGCGAGCTGGTGGGCGGAGGCGGCGACTGGGTCCTGGTCGGCCCCGACGGCTGGGGCCGGCTCGACGTGCGGCTGCAGATCCGCACCGACGACGGCGCGGACATCTACGTGCAGTACTTCGGGGTGATCGAGTACAACGAGGCGGCGCTGGCAGCCAACGCGGGCGAGCGATCCAGCGACTACGGCGACCACTACTTCCGCACCGCGCCCCGGCTGGAGAGCGGAGATTCGCGCTATACCTGGGTCAACCGGACCCTCTTCGTGGCCGAGGGCAGGCTGCATCCCGGACCGGTCGTCGAATACCGCGTGCACCGGGTCCTCTGAACCCTGCGTGCACGGCGGTCTCCTTTCCCGTCAAGGCCGCATTGGTGTTTCTCCAAGCGCCCTCCGGCGAGCAGGCGCAGGCACGGTACTGCGCTCATACGCTTGGCAAATGTCCCGCCTGCAAATGGAGGAGGAGAGTCGGATGAAGCAGATTGCCCGCCGCCGCGCCAAGGGTGCGAGATGGCCGCTTATGGTCGTTCTCGTGCTCGCCGCGTGTGCCTTGGCGCTAGCCGCCTGTGGTGGTGACGACGATGAGGGAGACACCAACGGTGGAGCGGCGAACGCGCCCGAAGGCCAGCCGATCGTCACGTGGACCTACACGGACGTGAACACGGAAGGCCCCCAGTACAAAAACATCGAAGAAACAGCGCGCATCTACGAGGAATGGGTGAACAGTGAAGGCGGCATCGCCGGACGTCCGCTCGAAACGAACTTCTGCGATGCGCGAGGGACGCCGACGGCCGTCGCCGCATGCGGCCGTGAGGCCGTTGCGGGCAACGCGGTCGCGGTGGTCGGAAACTTCACCTTCACGGGTGACGCGATCATCCCCATCCTGGAGAAAAACAACCTGGCCCAGTGGGGCAACTGCTGCGCCATCGCTCCTTCGGAACTGGTCTCGCCGATCAGCTTCCCGATGGGCAACCAGCCCCTCTACTCGGTCGGCCTGGTCAAAAAAGCAGTCGAAGACGGCTGCAAAAAAATCAACGGCGTGATCATCGAAGGCGCCGAGGCCTTCATCCCGCTGATGAAAAACGCGGCCAAAGCGGAAGGGACGTCGATCGACCAATTCGTCACCCTGCCGGCGACCGCCCAGGACTTCGCCCCGCAGGTCGCGGAAGCGACGTCCGGCGACGCCGACTGCCTGGTGATGATCGTCTCCGAGACGCCCTACATCGCCTGGATGCCCGCGTTCGCCCAGTCCGGCTCTGACGCGGTCATGTATGGGCCGCAGGGCAACCTGAACGAAAAGGTCGCTGAAGGCTTCGAGGAAGCCGTCGAGGGCGACGTGGTTGCAGGCATGTACCCGGACATCTCGCTCTCGCAGTGGGATGACTACCGGGGAGCATTGGACGAGTACAACGCCGATATGTCCCAGGACTACAACAGCCTCGGCGGCATGGGCACCTGGGCGGCGTACGAAGGGTTCAAACAGGTCGTCGAATCGATGGACGGCGAGATCAACAACGACACGTTCCTGAAAGCGGCGGAAACCGCGCAGATCGACCTGCCGGGCATGGTCCCGCCGCTGGACTTCAGGGTGCCGTGGAGCAAAGACGGCGGTCCGGAAGGCTACGACCGCCTGGTCAACCGCTGCGTCGTGTTCAGCGAATTCAAAGACGGCGAGCTGACTCCGCTCGGTGATGAATTCACCGACGTGTCCGAAATCGCCGGTGGGACGAAACCGATGGATTGCGGGCCGCCCTTCGGCTGATCCGCAGGAGCAGCTGCTGCCGGCCCCGGGCGATCCGCCCGGGGCCGTCGGCGGCTCCAAGCGCTGACAGAGGGAGCTTGTGGAGGAAGTAATCCGATTCGCGCTGTTGGGTCTCGGCATCGGGGCGACCTACGCGCTGGCATCGCAGGGCCTGATCATCATCTACCGCGGCTCGGGGGTCCTGAACTTCGCCCTCGGCGCGATCGGGATGGCCGGTGCCTATGCCTGGTGGGAGCTGACCGCCAACCAGGAATGGGCCTTCCTCCCGGCCCTCGTCGTGGGCGTCGCCTTCGCGGCGCTGGTCGGCGCCCTCGTTCACCTCCTGATCATGCGGCCGCTGCGGCACAGCGCGCCGCTGGTCAGGGTGATCGCCACGCTCGGGGTGCTGATCACGATCCAGTCGATCGCGGTCCTGCGCTACACGGCGACCTCGAAGTTCGTGCAGAGCGACCTGCCCACGGACATCGTCACGATCCACAACACGATCGTGATCTCGGCCGATCGGCTGATCCTCCTCGGCATCGCCATCGTCCTCACGGCCGGTCTCTGGCTCTTCTACCGCCATACCCGCTTCGGCCTTGCGACCACCGCGATCGCCGAGAGCGAGCGCTCGGCTTCGTCGCTCGGCATCTCGCCCGATCGGGTCGCCATGGTCAACTGGGCGCTCGGCTGCGGCCTCGCCGGCCTCGCCGCGATCCTGATCGTCCCGATCGTCACTCTTCAGCCGGCGGTCCTCACGAACCTCGTCCTCGCCGCCACCGCCGCGGCGCTGCTGGCGGGCTTCCGATCCTTCCCGATTGCGCTCGGAGCGGGGCTGGTGGTCGGCATCCTGCAGACCGAGGTGACGCGGTACGTCGACCAGACCGGCGTCGGCACCGCGGTCCCCTTCCTCCTCATCGTCCTCTGGCTGGTGATCAGGGGACAGGCGCTACCGCTGCGCGACTACCTGCTTCAGCGGCTGCCGACCATCGGCACCGGCCAGATCCACCGGGTCGGCCTGGCGATCGCGGTCGGGGTCGGGGTGATCCTGCTCTCGATCATGTCGCCGATCTGGATCGACGCGGTCACGGTGACGATCTGCGTCGGCGTGATCCTGCTCTCGATCGTCGTCCTCACCGGGTACACCGGGCAGCTCTCGCTGGCGCAGTTCGCCTTCGCCGGTTTCGGCGCCTGGGTCGGCGGCCGCCTGATCGCCACCACCGATATCCCCTTCCTGCTCGGCTGCGCGAGCGGCATCGCCGCGACGATCCCGCTCGGCGTCCTCTTCGGCCTCCCGGCGGTGCGGACCCGCGGGATCAACCTGGCGATCGTCACCCTCGGGCTGGGCAGCGCGATCGAGCTGGTGCTGTTCAGCAACACCGACTTCACGGGCGGCTTCGGCGGCACCCAGATCGGCGATCCCACCATCTTCGGCCTCAACGTCAACGCAGCCTCGCACCCGACCCGCTACGGCCTGATGGCGCTCGTGGGCCTGACCCTCGCCACGCTGATCGTCGGCAACATCAGACGCGGCCGCACGGGGAGGAGGCTGATCGCGGTGCGAACCAACGAGCGAGCGGCGGCGGCCCTCGGGATCAGTGTGCCCGCGGCCAAGCTCTATGCGTTCGCGGTGGCCGCTGCGATCGCCGGGCTCGGCGGCATCCTGCTCGCCTTCCGCACCCCCTCGATCAGCTTCGCCCAATTCGACTCTTTCACCTCGATCACGATGGTCGCCTACGCGATGATCGGCGGCATCGGCTACCTGTTCGGGCCGGTGATCGGCGCCACCCTCGCGCCCGGGGCCTTCAGCGAACGCCTGCTCAACGAGATCGACGACGGGATCGGCAAATACATCCCGCTGATCGGCGGCATCGCGCTGATCCTCCTGCTGCTCGTCAACCAGAACGGGATCGTCAAGGAGCAGATCGCCCAGATCGCCTACCTGCGGACCAAGCTCGCCCGCTTCCTCCCCTTCCTGGCGATGAAGGAGCCGGAGAAGCGGGAGCTGCCCGCGCCCAGCACGGAGCACAGGGTGAAGGTGAAGAGCATGGCGCTCGAGGTGGAGAACCTGACAGTGAAATACGGCGGCACGATTGCGGTGGACAACGTCTCGCTGGCCGTTCGGCCGGGTGAGGTGCTGGGCCTGATCGGGCCCAACGGCGCCGGGAAGACGTCGCTGATCGACGCCGTCACCGGCTTCACAAAGGCCTCATCGGGCTCGGTGCTGCGCCTCGACGGCCAGGACATCAGCGGCTGGTCGGCGACCAGGCGGGCCCGTGCCGGGATGGGGCGGTCGTTCCAGTCGCTCGAGCTGTTCGAGGACTCGACGGTGCTGGAAAACCTGCGCGCGGCCAGCGACCCGCGCGACCTCGGCTCCTACATCCGCGACATGCTGTGGCCGGTGGACGTGCAGCTGGGCGACACCGTGCTCAGCACGATCCGCGAGTTCCGGCTCGAGGACGACCTCGATCGCTTCGTCGAAGACCTGCCGTACGGCCGTCGCCGCCTGCTGGCGATGGCGCGGGCGGTGGCGACCGAATCGAGCGTGCTGCTTCTCGACGAGCCCGCGGCCGGCCTCAGCGACGCCGAGACGGCCGAGCTGGCGCACCTGGTCAGGCGGCTGGCGAAGGAGTGGGGGATCGCCGTGCTGCTGGTCGAGCACGACATGACCTTCGTGATGTCGGTCTGCGACGAGCTGTGCGTGCTCGACTTCGGCCGCAAGATCGCCTCCGGGGCGCCGTCCGAGGTCCGCAACGACGCGGCCGTGATCGCCGCCTACCTCGGCGAGGAGGAGGCCGCGGCGCCGCAGACGTCGCGGCCGGAGCGCATCTCCGAGAAGGAGGGCGCATGAGCGACCCGGTGATCTCGGTCAAGGGCCTCTGCACCGGCTACGCCGGCCAGCCCGTCGTCCACGACCTCAGCTTCGAGGTGAAGCCAGGCGAAGTCCTCTGCCTGCTCGGCCCCAACGGGGCGGGCAAGACGACGACGATGCTCGCCCTGGCCGGGGAACTTCCCCTGCTGGACGGCGAGGTCCGGTTCGACGGCGTCAAGCCCGGGGCGCCGCTCTACCGGCGGGCGCGGGTGGGGATGTCCTACGTGACCGAGGAGCGATCGGTCTTCAAAAGGCTGACGCTGCGCGACAACCTGCGCGTCGCCGACGTCGACATCGACGAGGCGGTGGCGCTCTTCCCGGATCTGGGCAGACGGATGTCAGTGCGGGGCGGCCTGCTCTCGGGCGGCGAGCAGCAGATGCTCACCCTGGCCCGGGCGCTGGGGCGCAAGCCGCGGCTGCTGCTCGCGGACGAGCTGTCGCTCGGGCTCGCGCCGCTGATCGTCGAGCGCCTCCTGCAGGCGGTACGCAGGGCCGCCGACGAGCAGGGCACCGCCGTGATCATGGTCGAGCAGCACGCCCACAAGGCGCTCCGCTACGCCGACCGGGCGATCGTCATGCGACGCGGGAGGGTCAGCCTGGACCTCTCCGGCGAGCAGGCTCGCCACCGGATCGGCGAGGTCGAGCAGGCGTACCTGACCAGTTCCGGCGGCGACATCGCTCACGGCGAGGAAGAGCTTCAGAGCCGGAACAGCCCGGCCCAGGGCTGAGCCGCGGCGGTCGGTCCGCTCAGGCCACGGGGACCATGCCGGCGGACTCGGTGTCGAGCTCGCTCCAGTCGTCGTGCCGCCCGTGGTGGTAGGGCGCGAAGACCTCGGCGGGCGTCGTCGCGACCGCTTCGCAGGAGGCGATCAGGTCGCACTCGGTGTAGGTGGCCCGCTGCACTGAGCGCACCGGCAGCTCGTCGAGCGGGTCGTGGACGCTGCCCCGCAACACCACGCTGCCGGCGCCCTCCAGCGCCGCGGTCGCGTTCACCTCGAACCGCGCCCGCGTGAGGATCGCGTCCTCCTGCAGGCCCGAGCCGTCGGCGGCCGGCCGCGCCTTGAAGTTGAAGTTGAAGCCCTCGGCGTCGAACGGCCCGAGGTCCTTGCTCATCTGGCCCTGCAGCTCGATGATCCGCACCCCGCCGCGGTCGACCCAGCCGCGGAACGCGTCGCCGCGCCGCAGCAGGGCGCTCTCGGCGATCTTCTTGGGCTCGCCGAAGAGGTCTCGGCCGTAGATCGTCGGGACGTCGCCGTTCATGTACATCGCCAGCACGTACTCGCCCTCGACCCCGTCGTGCTTGGCCGAGACGTAGATCGAGCCGCCGGCGAAGTCGCCGACGCAGTTGGACTGCCAGCGGCCGACCATGGCGCGGATCTGCGGCATCCCGGTCGGTTCGAGCGGGGGCGGCAGGACCTCCGCGACGACGCTCTCGTCGGTGAGGAACTCCACCGACAGCATCTGGCCGCCTACGAACCTTGGGTGCGCGAGGGCGTGCTCGATACGGGCGATCTCCTCGGGACGCTTGACGAAGCCCATTTCTCCTCCTCTTCCTTGTGGGTCGAGACCACCGTATGCGGCTCCGGTGTGCCCGTGTAGGAGAGATCGAGGATCTCTTGGTGGAGATCCAAACCGCGCTTCTCCCAGGCCGTGCGCCAGTCGTTCAGGTGCCTGCGCATCACCGCCGCCGCCGTGTCGGGATCGTGCACCTCGATCTCGTTGAGGATGCGGCGGTGATACTCGGTCGCGTGCTCGGCCATATCGCGCGTGTCCATGAAACGGTAGAGCGCCGGCAGGAGGAGCTGGCTGATCGGCTCACGGGCGACGATCAGCGCGGGGTTGGCGCTGACCTCGGCGATCGTCGCGTGGAACTCGACATCGAGGCGACTCCACTCGCCGAGGTGGTCGAGGTGGCGCTCCTGCGCCGCGATCAGCTCGTGCAGCGTCTCGAGGTCGCTCCTGTCGGCCCGCATCGCCGCAAGCCGGGTGAGCTCCGTGTCTATGGTCATCAGCGCCTCGTGCAGGTGGTGGAAGGTGACGTTGTGGCGGCGCAGCTCGCGGCGCAGCTCGCGGAAGGCGGGGACGTCGCTGCGGTCCGCGACGACCATGATCCGCGGGCTGGCCCGTTCGACCAGGCCGCTCTGCTCGAGGATCCGCAGCGCCTCGCGAACGGTCGAGCGGCTCACGCCGGCCTGCTTGGCCAGCGCCGTCTCGGAAGGGAGGCGGTCGCCCTCGCGCAGGTCGCCGGAGGTGATCCGCTCCCGCAGCAAGGCCGCGAGCTGCTCGTAGGCCCGAGCGATCTTGATCGGCTGTACGAGATGACCGTCAGTCACGGTTTCCCGCTCCCCCCTTCATGCCTGGAACCCTACCCCTCCATTTTGAGTCGTTGGGCCGCCTCCGAAATCGATTTGGAGGTTGGCATCAAGGCGCTCTCCAGCTCGGGGCTGAAGGGCATCGGCACGGCGGGGTTGCCGAGGCGGCGCACGGGCGTGCGCAGTTCGTCGAAGAGCTCGTCGGCGATCCGGGCCGCGATCTCGGCGCCGGCGCCGAAGTCCTGGACCGCCTCATGGACGATCAGCAGCCGGCCGGTGCGGCGGGTCGACTCGATCACCGTCTTCATGTCGAGCGGCCGCAGCGAGCGCAGGTCGATCACCTCGAGCGAGGCCGGGCCCTCCTCGCCGGCCGCCAGGCAACGGCGCAGCATCTGCCCCCAGGTGACGACGGTGACGTCCTCCCCGGCGCGGGCGACCCGAGCCCTGCCGAGCGGCAGCTGGTCGGCCTCGCAGTCTCCACGGCTCGAGTAGAGGCGCCGGTTCTCGACGAAGACGACGGGGCTCGAATCACGGACCGAGGCGAGCAGCAGGTCGTGGGCGTCGGCGACGGTCGCCGGCATCACCACCTTCAGCCCGGGGACGTGCGCGACCCAGGCCTCGAGGCTCTGCGAGTGCTGGGCGCCGGCCGATTTGCCGGCGCCCGTCTGCATGCGGAAGACGACCGGGATCTCGAGCGCCCCGGCGGTCATGTAGCGCAGCTTCGCCGCCTGGTTGAGGATCGGGTCCATGCAGACGCCGACGAAGTCCATGAACATGATCTCGACGATCGGCCGCAGCCCGGTCATCGCCGCCCCGACCGCGGCGCCGACGTAGGCCATCTCGCTGATCGGGGTGTCGATCACCCGCTCAGGCCCGAAGCGGTCGTACAGCCCCTTGCTGACCTGGAAGATGCCGCCGCCGGCGCCGACGTCGATGCCGATCAGGACGACGCGCTCGTCCTCCTCGAGGGCCGCCGCCATGCCGGCCCCCAGCGCGTCGATGTAGCGGGTCTCGCTTCCGCTCTCAGTCTGCGTAGACATCCGCGTAGGCCTCCTCGGGGTCGGGAGCGGGCAGCTCGCGTGCGCGCTCGATCGCGCGCTCGACCCGTTCGCCGGCCTCGGCGCGGATCCGCTCCAGCTCCTCGTCGCTCGTCTCGCCGCGCTCGCGCAGCCGCGCCGCGGACACCTCGAGCGGGTCGCGCTCGCGCCAGGCGCTCGCCTCCTCCTCGGGCTTGTAGGGCTGTGCGTCGCCCTCGTAGTGGCCGTGCCAGCGGTAGGTCTCAGCCTCGATCAGGTAGGGGCCGTCGCCGGCCCGGGCCCGTTCCGTGGCTGAGGCGGTCACGCCATAAACCGCGGCGGCGTCGTTGCCGTCGACCACCGAAGCGTCCACCCCGTAGGAGGCGCAGCGCTCCGCCACGCTGGGCACCTTCGCCATCAGGCGGCTGTCGCTGAACTCGGCGTAGACGTTGTTCTCGCAGACGAGGACGACGGGCAGGCTCTGGATGGCCGCGAGGTTGACGGCCTCGTGGAAGGCGCCCTGATTGACGGCGCCCTCGCCGAAGAAGGCGACCGCGACGCGGCCCTGCCCGAGCAGCTTGCTGGAGAGGCCGGCCCCGACCGCGAGCGGCAGGCTGGCGCCGACGATCGCGTTGGCCCCGAGCACCCCGCGCGCCGGATCGGCGATGTGCATCGAGCCCCCCTTGCCGTGGCAGATGCCCTCGCCCCGCGCGAACAGCTCCGCCATCATTCCCTCGACCTCCATGCCGCGGGCCAGGCAGTGGCCGTGGCCGCGGTGCGTGGTGGCGACGTAGTCGTCGTCGCGCAGCGCTGTGCCGACCCCGGCGGCGACCGCCTCCTGGCCGAGAGAGGTGTGGACGAAGCCGGGGATCTCGCCGTCGCGGTACAGCTCGGAGACCCGTGTCTCGAAGGCGCGGATCAGCGCCATCGTCGAGAACAGCTGCAGTTCGGGCGCCTCGCGGGAGGACCGCTGCTCAGCGGGGATGCTTGTGCCCATTGTCGCGCCTCACTCTGCCAGATTGTCCGATTGGTCACGCCGATATTTGCGCGTTTGACTGTGGCAATCCCAACCCGCTAATGTCGATAGTCAGACGATAAGGGTTCGTCGGAGAGGAAGTGCGTTGGTCACGGATGTGGTCCTACCCCAGATGGGACTCGAGGTCACCGAAGGCACTGTCACGGCCGTGCTCGTGACAGCCGGCGATCGGGTAGCCGAGGGCGACACCGTGGTTGAGGTCGAGACCGACAAGGCGATTGCCGAGGTTCCGGCGCCCCGCGCCGGATTCGTGACCGCGATCGAGGTCGAGGTCGGCGACACGGTCCCGGTCGGCGCAACCCTGATCCAGCTCGGCGACTCGGCTGATGACCGCGCTCCCGCCGCCGCCGACCGCTCCCCGGCCGCCTCCTCCGCGGGTCCTGTCGCCGCAGGGGACCCCCCACCCCCTGCGGTAGCTGAAGCTTCCTCGGGGGTGGGCCCCCCTACGGCGCCACCCGCGGAGGAGGCGGCCAGGGGCGAGCCCGTCCGGGCGCGAAGCGGGAACGGCTCGGGTCGTTTGCGGGCGGCGCCGATCGCGCGGAGGGCGGCGTCGAGACACGGCATCGCGCTCGAGCAGGTGACCGGTACCGGCCCGGCCGGTCGCATCACCCTGGGCGATGTCGAGAGGGCCGTCAGCGAGCTCGAGGCGAAGCCCGCCGCCACCCCGGGCGGCGGCCTCCTCGAGCCGCTCAGCGCGACCCGCCAGGCGATCGCCCGGCGGATGACCGAGAGCCAGCTCGTCCCTCAATACACGCTCAGCCGCGAGATCGACGCCGCCTGGCTGCTCGCCGAGAAGCGCCGCCTCACCGAGGCGGGTCCCGCCAAGGTCGGCGTGGTCGACCTGCTGTTGCAGGCGCTGGCGGAGGGGCTGGAGCGCCACCCGACGCTGGCCGCCTCCTTCGTCCCCGGCTCTGACGGAGCGCCGCCGCATCTGAGCCATCCCGACGGAATCGACCTCGGCCTCGCCGTTGCCACCGACCGCGGGCTGCTCGTGCCCGTCGTGCGCCGCGCCCACGAGCGCAGCCTCGCCGACCTCGCGCTCGAGCGGGCTCGCCTCACCGATGTGACCCGGTCCGGCCGGCTCGGCATGGAGGACATGGGGGGCGCCGCGGCGACCCTTTCGAGCCTGGGCACCTTCGGCGTCGACAGCTTCACCGCGATGCTCAATCCCGGCGAGAGCGCGATCCTCGCGGTCGGGCGCACGGTCGAGCGGGCGGTGCCGCGCGACCGCGGCATCGCCGTGGTCCCGACCCTGAACCTCACCTTCACCTTCGACCACCGTGTCGTCGACGGTGCCACCGGCGCGGCCGCCCTGGCCGAGCTCGCCGAGCTGCTGGAGGGAGGAATGGAGTGGCGGACGTGAGCGGCGCGGCGCTGGTCGTCGGCGGGGCCTCCGGCATCGGCCGAGCCTGCGCCGATGCGCTGATCGCCGATGACCGCCCAACGGTGATCGCCGACCTGCGCCCCGATCCGGACGACGCCTCCGCGATCGCGGTCGACGTCCGCGACCGCGAGGGGTTGGAGCACGCCGTCACGCGGGTAGCCGACGAGCATGGCGGCCTCGGCGCAGTCATCTACGCGGCGGGAACGGCGCGGGTGACGCCGGTCCTCGAGATTGAGCCTGGCGAGTGGGACCTCGTCCTCGGCGTGAACCTGACCGGTGCCTTCAATGCCCTCCAGGCGAGCGCCCCGCGGCTCGTCGAGGGCGGGTCCTTCACCGCGATCTCCTCGATCGATTCCGCCGCTCCGGTTGCCGGCCTCGCCCACTACTGCGCGAGCAAGGCCGGTCTGGAGGCGCTGATCCGCTCGGCGGCGCTGGAGCTGGGCCCGCGCGGCATCCGCTGTAACGCGGTCCTGCCCGGCCTCGTCCGCACGCCGCTGATGGAGCCGATGCTGTCGCGGGCCGGGGTGGCCGACGCATTCGTCGCCCAGACGCCGCTGCGCGGGATCGCCGAGGTCGCCGAGGTCGCCGACGTCGTCACCTTCCTCGCCTCCCGGGGAGCGCGCTGGATCACCGGCGCGGCGATCCCGGTCGACGGCGGCATGACCCTGACCGAGCACCCACAGCTTCTGGAGCACGCGGCCAGCGAGAACTGACTTGAACCGATCCATGACCCCCACGCCATAGGACGCCCCGAAAGGATCCCCCACATGCCAACCGAGCAGAAGACCCGGCCCGCCGGCATCACCGAGGAGCGCTGCGAGCAGCTGCTGCGTGAGATCGTCGGCATCCGCAGCGTCGTCGGCGAGGACACCACGGCCCACCTGTGGCTGTCCGACCGCCTCAGCGAGATCGGGATGAGCGTGGAGACCTACGCCGTGGAGGGTGCGAAGGTGCCACTCGTGCTCGGCGTGATCGAGGGCGAGGGCGACGGCCCGGGCGTCCTCTTCGACGCCCACTTTGACACCGTCCAGGCCGTTCCCTCGGACTGGTCTCGCGATCCCTGGGGCGCCCAGGTCGAGGACGGCGTCCTCTACGGGCGCGGCGCCGTGGACAGCAAGGGGTCGCTGGTGGCGATGCTCACCGCCGTCGCCGCACTCCTCGAGTCGGGCAGGTCGCGCGGCGGCCCGATCTACTTCATGTCCGATTCCGACGGCGAGGACAGCTTCCGCGGCGCCACCCTGATGCACGACCTCGGAGTGGTGGAGCGGCTGGGCACGATCTGGTCCGCGGAGGCGACCTCCAACCAGCGAATAGAGATCGCCTACCCGGGCATTGCGACCTGGAAAATCACGGCGGTGGGCCGCACCGCCCACCCGACCGAGCCGGAGCGCGGCATCAACGCGATCACCAAGATGGCGAAGCTGGTCGCGGCCATCGACGCGGGTCGCCTCGAGCTGCCGGCAGGCGACTCGCAGTGGTTCGAGCCACGGGTGACGACGAACGCCATCCGCACCCTGCCGGGCGGCGGCTGGGCGATCCCGGGGCGCTGCGACGCGGTTCTCTCGACCCTCACTCCTCCCGGGGCGACGCTGAACGAGGTCCGCGATGCGATCGACGTCTTCCTCTCCCGACTCGAGGAGGAGGACGGCGAGGTACGCTTCGAACGCAAGGTCCTGCCCATGGGGGGCGGGCGGCTCTGGCTACGCCCGGGTCAGGTCGATCCCGAGCACGCCGGCATCAAGGCGCTCGAGGCGGCGATCCGCGAGGTCCGCGGCGAGGAGCCGGTGATTCGCCAGTTCAACGGGGGCTGGGTCGACGCGGTCGAGCTGATGCGCACCGACGAGCGCGGCTTCGGCTCGCCCGCCGCCATCACCTTCGGCCCGGGCGACTTTCAGCTTGCACACATGGTGGACGAGCACATCGCGATTTCCGAAGT
Source organism: Solirubrobacterales bacterium (assembly GCA_036374255.1). Classification (GTDB taxonomy): domain Bacteria; phylum Actinomycetota; class Thermoleophilia; order Solirubrobacterales; family 70-9; genus VRUE01. The sequence goes on from DASUUD010000100.1 coordinate 19,467, forward strand.
CGCCCAGGCGGCGGAGATATACGCGACGGCAACGATGGAGCTACTGGGCTGAACGGAGGAAGGAGCGGTGATGACTGACACATGCACGAGTCGCGCCTTCACGGCGTTCTCCGAGCTGACCCCGGCGATCGGAGACGTGACGACTGTCGAGGACCTGCTGCACATGGTCGCGGAGCGGATCAGTGCGCTGATCGGGGTCGAGCGCTGCAGCGTCTTCCTCCGCGACGAGCACGAGGACGTCTTCCGGGGCTACGTGTCCCGCTCCAAGTGGGGGGTGAACGACGAGGAGATCCGCAACTGCCTTGCCGGCATACCCGCCGACGGAGTAACCCGCGACACTCTGCGCACGCGGCGCCCGGTGATAGTCGAGAACGCCCGCACCGACTCCCGCATGGTCCGAGAGACGGTGCGGCGCTGGAAGGTGCGCTCGATGATCTCGGTGCCGATGGTGCTCGGCGAGGAGGTGATCGGCCTGATCCTGCTCGACGACGTCGACCGCCGCCGCAGCTTCAGCGAGGACGACGCCGACCTGGCCCAGGGCTTCGCGGAGCTCGCCGCGATGGCGGTGCGGCAGACCCAGGTGCGGCTCGAGTTGAGCTCGAAGCTGGAAGTCGCGGGGCGCCAGCTCCACGCTCTGCGTCGCGCCACGGCGGTCGACGAGCAACTCACCGACCTCGTCCTCGAAGGTCGCTCTCTCGACGATCTCCTGCGCACCCTCGCACAGCTGCTCGGCAAGCCCTGCGCCGTCTTTCGTCCCTCCGGGGTGCGGGCGGCGACGGGGCTGCCCGAAGGCGCCTCGGAGAGCGCCGTGCCGCGCCTGCTCGAGCCCGGCTTCGGCGACGACCCCGATGTCCGCGAGGCGCTCGCCGAGCACGAGGGCAGCCGAGCCTGCGTGGTCGGGCCGCTGCCTCGGACCGGAATCCTCCACCGTCACATCGTCGCCCCGGTGATGCTTGGCGAGGAAACGTGGGGGCGCCTGGTCGTGATGGAGCACAAGGCGCGGTTCACCGGCGGCGACGTGGTCGCGGTGCGCCGCGCCGCGACCCTGATCGCGCTCCAGGTTGGTGCCGAGCGAAAGGCGGTCGAGGCGGACTGGAACGCCGGCTCCTCGCTTGCCGCGGAGCTGCTCGGCGGCTGCTCGGACACGGGGATCGTCAAGCGTCGCGCCGACCGCCTCGGGGTGAGCCTCGAGGCGCCCCGCGCCGTGATGCTGATCGGCTCGCGGTCCGGCATCGAGGAAGACACCCCCGACTTCCGCGCCGTGGCGGCCGCCTTCCGGCGGAAGGCGGCCGAGCTGACCGTCCACGTCACCGCCGTCAACGGCGCCGTCGCCGCCCTGGTCGAAGTCCCGCAGGGGGCCCCGCCGGAGAGCTTCGTCGCCGAGAGCAAAGAGCTGTTCGAGTCGATCCGGGCGTCGCTGCACCCGGCCCGTCAGCTGGTCGCCGGCGTCTCGGGCGTCTACTACGACCGCGACGGCTATCGCACGGCGCACCGCGAGGCGCGCCAGGTGGTCGAGTGCATCCGGCGCTTCTCGCCGGTGGGGGGTCCGGCCCTTTTCACCGCCGGCGATCTGGGGGTCGGCAGCCTGCTGCTGTCCAGCTCCGACGGCGAGGCGGTCGCCAGCTTCGCCGAGGAGACGGTCGGCCAGCTGCTCAGCGAGCAATCGAAAGCCGACCTGCTGACGACGCTCTGCTCGTTCTTCGAGCACATGGGGAGCATCCGCGGCAGCGCCGCGGCCCTCGACGTGCACGAGAACACGATCCGCTACCGGCTCTCGCGGATCGAGGAGCTGACCGGACTCGCGGTCATGCACGACCCCGACGCGCAGCTGCGCGCCCGCCTCTCGCTCTTCGTCCTGCTCCTGCAGGGACGCCTGCCGAACGGCTTCAGCGCGCCTCCGGCGCCTGTCTCGCGACCGCGGCTGGAGGTGGTGGACGCGGCGGTGTCCTGAGCGGAGGCGCCGCGGCACGAGGCGTTTGGGGAAATCCCGAGGGTCCGGCGAGGCCCTCGCCTCGCGCTGGGCGACCGTCCCTATCATCGGACGGTGCCCCTTGTACGTCTGCTCGGGGTCGGTGCGACCTCGTCCGCGCGTGGCACGCGCGACGCGCGATCCTTGGCCGGCGACGCGGTCGCCGCGGCGCTCGCCGACGCCGGCCTCGGCCCGGGCGACGTCGACGGCCTGGCGATCGCCGGCGAGGTCGAGCTGAGCTCTCCCGAGGTGCTCGGGATCGCGGGGCGCCGTCCGGCCTGCCGCATGGCGCTCGGGGCCAGCGCCCTGCACGCCGGCTGGGACTCGGTGGCGACCGGCGTTCACGATGTCGTGGTCTGCGTCGCCAACGAGCCCTCGCCGTGGGGCGGCGGGAACGGCGCCCCCTCGATCGAGGCGCTGGCCGCGGCCGCGCGGGGCTACATGCGCGACTCCGGCACCACCGAGCGGCACCTCGCCCGCGTCGCCGCCAAGAACCGCGGCCACGGGGCCTCCAACCCGCGCGCCCTGCTGCGCAGCGAGGTCGACCCGGCCGAGGTGCTGGCCAGCGAGCCCCTGGCCGGCCCGCTGCGAAGCCTGATGGTCGCCCGCCCGGCGCAGGGCGCTGCGGCCGTCGTCTTCGGCAGCGGCCGCGACGGTCGCCGCGGCGGCCCCCGCGCCCCGCGGGTGCGTGCCTCCGTCCATCTCGGCTCCCCGCCCGAGGGCCCGACCGTGGCGCCGCGCGTCGCGCGGCTCGCCTACTTCGCCGCCGGCCTCGGGCCCGAGGACGTCGACCTGGCCGAGATCGAGGACGCGACCCCAGCCGAGGAGATTTCCGCCTACGAGGCGCTGGAGCTGGCCCCCTACTGCCGCGGCTACGAGCTGGTCGACAGCGGCTTCACCTCTCTTGGCGGCGTCGTCCCGGTGAATACCAGCGGCGGCACCCTGGCCCAGGGTCTGCTCGCCGTCTCCGGCGCGCTGATGCAGCTGGTCGAGCTCGCCCAACAGCTCCGCGGCCGGGCCGGGCGGCGCCAGGTCCCCGGGGCGCGGGTCGGCCTGGCGCTGGCCGGGGGCGGTGCGGCCCGAAGGGCACCCACCTCGGTCACGATCCTCAGCGCCTAGCGCGACGCGACGGGGCTGCCGGATGGGGCCTGTGATCTGCACAAACTTTCTGCCGCCGAGCGCCATGACGGAGAAGTCGCGGTGAGAAGCTGACGAGGGATGAGCCGGGCCCTCTCGACCGAAGTGGCGACCCTCCCCGAGCTGCTGCGCACCCGCGCCGAGGAGCTCGGCGGCGATCGCTTCGTTCGCGACGCTCACCAGGAATGGACGTATGCCGAGTTCGCCGAGCGGGTCGCCGAGGTAGCGGCCGGCCTGCGCGAGCTGGGCGTCGGCGAGGACGACGTCGTGGGGGTGGTGCTGCCGAACAGTCCCCACTACCTCGAGGTCTGGTGGGCGATCCTCTGGCTCGGGGCCGTCTTCAACCCGGTCAATCCGGTGCTCACGACCCGGGAGGTGGTCGACATCCTCTCGGACTCCGAAGCCAAGGTCGTGGTCTGCACCGAGGAGGTCGCCGCCGGCCTCGAGGGGGAGCGGGAGCGGCTTCCCAAGCTCGAGGAGATCGTGGTCGCCGGTCAACCCGATCTCGCCGCGCCGTTGCGCGGTCACGGGCGAGTCGAGCGGCCGGCCTCCTTCGGCGGCGAGAAGATCGCCTCCTTCGTCTACACCTCCGGCACCACCGGCCGGCCGAAGGGGGCGATGCTGAGCCACGACAACCTGCTCGCCAACGCCTGGCAGCTGGGCGAGCCTCTGCCGGTCGCCCGCGGCGAGACGATGGGCATGGTCCTGCCGCTCTTCCACGTCAACGCTCAGGTCGTGACCACCCTGATCCCCCTCTTCCTCGGCGCCCAGACGGCGATGTGGGAGCGCTTCTCGGCCTCGCAGTTCTGGAGCGAGGTTCAGCGCTTCGAGCCGGTCACCTTCTCCGCGGTGCCGACCATGCTGGCGGCGCTGCTGCACGCCCCGGGGGCCGACGAGGCGGAGACCAACACGCTGCGTTTCGTGATCTGCGGCGCCGCGCCACTTTCGCCGTCCCTGTTCCGCCGCTTCGAGGAGAAGTTCGGGCTGCGGATCATGGAGGGCTACGGCCTGACCGAGGGCACCTGCTGCTCGACCATCAACCCGTTCTTCGGCCCGCGCAAGATCGGCTCGATCGGCATCCCGACGAGGGGCCAGGAGGTGGTCGTGGTGGATGAGAGCGGCCACCAGGCGAAACCGGGCGAGCCCGGCGAGGTCTGCGTGCGCGGTCCCAACGTCATGTCCGGCTACTACCAGCGGCCCGATGCCAACGCCGAGACCCTGCGCGACGGCTGGCTGCACACCGGCGACGTCGGCTACGTCGACGAGGACGGCTACCTCTTCCTGGTCGACCGAAAGAAGGACATGATCATCCGCGGCGGCGAGAACATCTACCCGCGCGAGATCGAGGATGCGCTGCTCGAGCACGAGAACGTCAAGGAGGCGGCGGTGATCGGACGCCCCGACGAGGTGCGCGGCGAGGAGGTGCACGCCGTGGTCGCCCTGGTCGAGGGCGACCATGTCGCCGCCCTGGAGGCCCACTGCCGGGAGCGGCTCGCCGAATTCAAGGTCCCGTCGAGCTGGGAGGTCGTCGACGAGCTTCCCAAGACCTCCACGGGGAAGATCGACAAGAAGCCGTTGCGCGAAAAGCTGAGCGCCGCGGCCGCATCCTGAAAGGAGAGGCACTTGGCACCGCTGCTTGATGAAAAGGGCATCCTGATCACGGGGGCGGCGAGCGGCATCGGCCGGGCCGCGGCCCTTGAAGCACACGCGGAGGGAGCGCGGCTGGTCCTGGCCGACCTCAACGACGAGGCCGGTGAGGCGGTCGCCGAGGAGATCCGCGCCGACGGCGGCCAGGCGAACTTCCTGCGCTGCGACGTCACCGACGAGTCCTCGGTCGAGGCTGCGGTCGGGGGCGCGGTCGAGAAGCTGGGAGGCCTCGACGGAGCCTTCAACTGCGCCGGCGTCCTGGCCGCGCTCGGCAACACCGCGGAGGTCGAGCTGAGCGAATGGCGGAAGGTGCTCGAGGTTGACCTGGTCGGGGTTTTCCTCTGCACCAAGCACGAGCTGCGGCCGATGGCCGAGCAGGGCTCCGGCTCGATCCTCAACATGGCCTCGGCGGCGGGGCTGATCGGCTGGCCGGGCGCCTCGGGCTACGTCGCCGCCAAGCACGGCGTGGTCGGGCTCTCCAAAGCGGCCGCCCTGGAGTACGCCGAGAGCGGCGTCCGGGTCAACTCGATCTGTCCCTCCTACGTGATCACGCCGATGGTCGAGAAGGACCTCTTCGAGGACGCGCTGGGGGGCGACGAGGAGCTGATAGCCGCCGCGCGCGCCAACCATCCGATCGGGCGCTTCGCCCAGCCCGAGGAGATCGCCGCCGCCTGCGCCTGGTTGCTCTCCGACAAGGCCTCGTTCGTGACCGGCAGCGCGATGAGCGTCGACGGCGGGTATACGACGCCCTAGTCGGTGACGCAGCCCGATGGCCGACCGCGACAGCTTCGAGCAGAGCCCCTACGAGCTGCCACCCGGCTCCACCGAGGTGGTGCTGGTTCGCCACGGCGCCTCCGAGGCGGCGGTGGTGGGATCTAAGTTCCCGCTGGTCGACGGCCACTCCAACCCGGCGCTGTCGGAGTCCGGCCTGCGGCAGGCCGAGACGGTCGCCGAGCGGCTC